>DAISJK010000236.1:0-1670 GCA_036821505.1 Opitutaceae bacterium | reverse complement strand
TATGGTCGAGTCGAGGTAGCGGGAACTCATCGGCATCGCCAAGAAATCGGGTTCCGGGTCGGTGTATTCCTTGCGCGGATCGAAGGAATGCAGCGGATCCTTGAACTCCGCCGAGCCCGGAAAATAGAGGCCCCACACCGTGTTGACCTTGTCGAAGGCGATGTAATTCCAGAAGTCCTGGAAATAGAAGAGGCTGTCGAGCCACTCGCGGATCTTCAGCTCGGGAACGGCGAATTCCCTGTTGTAATATTCGGGAATGGCGTGGCTCAATTTGATTTCGGCGCTGCGGACGGGATCGTCGATGAGCAGGCCACGGTAGTAGGCCTCCCAGTTATTGTAGCGGTATTCCTCGCTGCCGGTCGGGTAACCCGCCTGGGTGGGCGGAAGGTTGGCGATGTAGATTTGCCGAGGGAATTCGTTGCGGAGCGCCTCGGCGACCACGGCACCGGCATTGGGCGGCGGAGACCCGTCAAATGCGAAATTGATCACATGGTATCCGTCGCCCAGGTCATCCTGCAAGCGACTGCTCCAAAGGTGCTCGGGCGGCTGGCCGACGCCCCGGAGCACTGAATTACCTCCGACGATGACGAGAATCTGGTCCGGTCTGGTCTGACCGCGGACAATCGCCATCATCTCGTTCACCGTGGGATAGTATTTCGTCTCCGACGAAACCCATTGGGTAAAGCGCAGGAAGCCCGGGTGGTAGTCCTGATGGGCCACATAGCGGCCGAGCGCGCACATCGTTCCAAAGCCGGCCAGGATGCCCAGCAACACCGTCCGAGGGGCGAAGGAGGCGCGCCATACGCGGAATGTTTCGCGGAGGGTCATGGGTTCAGGATGCGGATGTGAAAAGCGCCTGGGCCATGCCGATAGCTTGGTCCACGGGATAGAAAAAAACCAACCAGCCGAACCATGCAAATGATTGGGTGAGCAGCCAGCAAACCAGCGGATGGGTGTTGAGCAGCTTCTTCAAGGGGGGGCCTATCACGGGGATGGCGCCGTAGCTGGAGCACACAGCGAGGCCCACGCCGTGGTAGAGGCCCCAGATCACGAAGTTCCACGCGGGTCCGTGCCAGAGGCCGATCAGGGCGAACGCGATCATGCCGTTTAAAATCCGCCGGGCGACCCCTCGGCGGTTGCCGCCGAGGGGAATATAGACGTAGTCGCGAACCCAACTGCTGAGCGAGATATGCCAGCGCTGCCAGAAATCCTGGATGCTCTTGGCAGCGTAGGGCCAGTTGAAGTTCTCGGGCAGGGTGATTCCGAGCATGCGAGCCAGGCCGATCGCGATGTCGCTGTAGCCGCTGAAGTCCATCAGGATGCGCGTTCCCATCATCAGGAACACCATCCAGCGCGCGAAGAGCGTCAGCGCGCGGAAATGGTCCAGCGCGCCCACCTGGGGGGCATAAAAGGAAAGCGCCAGCGTCAGGTTGTCGGCGATGACCACTTTCTTGAAAAAGCCCATGGCGATGCGGCGCAGCCCGGCGGCGGCATCGTCCAGGCCGACATCGCGGGCGCCGCGATCGAGCGAGGGCATGTATTGCTCGAAGCGCTTGATCGGGCCGGCGACCAGGGAGGGAAAGAAGATTGCGAAAAGAAGGAAGCGCAGCGGGTTCCGGATCGGCTCGGCGCCCTTGCGCACGTCGTAGAGGTAGTGGACGAATTCGAAT
>DAISJK010000235.1:0-1783 GCA_036821505.1 Opitutaceae bacterium | reverse complement strand
GAGACCGATGGCGATGAGGCTGAAAGGATCGAAAGCGTGCTTCGTCCCAAGGGGGTGCATCTGCCCGCCTCGGATCTGCTCCTTTTCGCCACGGCGAACAAGTTGAACGCACGGATCCTGCATCACGACCGAGATTTCAAGCGCGCGACGGCCGTGAGAGAATTCGCGCACCTGGAAATCGGTTGGAGTCGACTCGGATCGTAGGTCAGAATGAGCCGACGCCGTTTCTTCCCGCGCCTAGGGGCGCTTTTTCTCGCCGTCTTCTTCTGCGGCCGTTCCGTGTTGGCGCAAACGTTGCCGATGGAGCCCGCTCCGATTGTCACAGTCGCCACGCGTTTGCCCGAGTCGTCGCAGACGATCGGCACGGACACCGACGCGATTTCGGGGCTCGACCTTGAGCGGCAGCAAATGTCGGGATTCAGCGATGCGCTGGCCGAAATCACCGCGGCGCCGCTTCTCGCGGCCGGCCAGGCGGGCGCCCCGGCCTCGCTGTTCCTGCGGGGGTCCGATCCCAACCAGACTCTGTTTCTCGTCGATGGCATCCGGCTGAACGATGCGAACACCGATTACGGTCCCTTTTTGGGAGGAGCCCGCATTTTTCCCGGCGACACGCTCGAAGTCGCCCTGGGGCCACAGAGCGCTCTCTATGGCAGCGAGGCTGCGGGAGGCGTGGTGTCCCTGGCGGCCCGCAAGGGCACCGGGTCTTTCAGCGGCTCCGTTTCGGCCGAGGTCGGATCGTTTGGCACGTTGGATGGGACGATCGTCGCCCAGGGCGCAGGCGGCGGTTGGGCTTACAACCTGGCCGCTGCCGCCAGCCACACCAACAACGACCGCGTCAATAATGCGTTCGACAGCACCAACCTGTCTCTGCGTCTGGACAAGAAACTCGGCACTTACCTCGATGCGGGCGTGACCCTTCGCAGCTTCGTATCGAGCTACGGCAACCCGGGGAACGAGTTCACCAACGATCCCTACGCTTATCAAACGGAGCAGAACTTGCTCGGAAGCATCTTTTTCGACGCACAACTGACGGACTACATCAGCAGTCATCTGATCTTGGGCGGACAGGAGAGCCGCTTCGATAGCTTCGATACCACGGCGGCGGGGCCGCCGGTGGAACCCGAGGTGAGAACCCAGCGAGGCGTGATCGATTGGCAGAACACGCTCCAGCTGACCGCGGACAATCGCCTGATCGCGGGGCTGACCTACGATGACGAGACGAATGTGAACACCAACTTTAGCGGGATCATCTATCATCAAACGAGTCTCGGTCTCTACGCGGAGGACGAATGGACGCTTTTCAACCAGCTCCACCTGACAGGAGGCGTGCGGAACGACAGCTTCGACACCTTCGGCGACGCATCGACCGGCCGGGCGACGGCGGCCTGGCTCACGACCGACCACATGCTCAAGCTGCGCGGCAGTTACGGCACGGGTTTCGACGCTCCCAATTTTCAGGATCTTTACGCCCAGGAGGGTTTCTTCATCGGCAATCCCAACCTGCGTCCCGAGCGGTCGCGCGGCTGGGACGCGGGCCTCGACTTTTATCCGCCGGATAGCCGCGATGTCGTGAGCGCGACCTATTTCGAAACCAACTTCGACGACCTGATCGCCGAAAATCTTAACGTATTCCCTTTCACGACGGCAAACATCGGTCGCGCCCGCACCCACGGAGTGGAGCTGGCGGTGCAGACGACGCTGGCCGCCGTCATTCGGACCAAGATTTCATATACGCGGCTGGAGACCGAAAATCTCGTCCAAGGGATGCCCCTTCCTCTGCGGC
>DAISJK010000234.1:0-1824 GCA_036821505.1 Opitutaceae bacterium | reverse complement strand
GGTGGCTCCTCTCGGGAAATCCCTCCATGTATCGCAGAAATTTAGCTCCGGAGCAAGTGAGGTTCACCCTGTGGAATCAAATAGAGAACATCCGCAGTCCCTCTTTGGTCATCGGAATCAGTAAGCCGGATTTTCCGGAGCCATCATTTGTCCACGGTCCCCTCATCTTCGCTCCCCGACGCAGTCACTCCTGGCAACGCGGGCCCTATTGCGTCACCGGCCGCTTCCGGCTCCCGCCGTGCTTGCCGCAGACAAACCTTTTCTCGCTGGCATCAACGACTGCGTCGCCGCTGGAAAGAAACGCGCATTCTCTCTGTCATCGTTTTTCACGAATTGATCCGCACCAACGTCGTCGACGTCGCAGCCGGTCTGGCCTTCTGGTCGATGCTGTCGATGATTCCCCTGCTGCTTACGGTGGTGGCTCTCATCTCCGTGCTGCCTGTTCCCACCCTCCTCCCGCAGCTTATGGGTGTGCTGGCGATCCTCGTCCCGCCCGAGTCGCTCACCATGGTCGAAAACATGGCCGGCACCCTGCTCGCTCCGCACAAAGGACTGTTCTCGTTTGCGATCCTGGGCTACATCTGGTCATCGACCGGCGGCTTCACGTCCCTCATCACCGCTCTGAACATCGCTTACGACGTCACTGTGACGCGGTCCTGGCTGCGCGATCGCCTGCAGGCCATCATCCTCACCTTTACCAGCGGCGGGCTGATTGCGATTTCCGCCCTCGCGTTGATCGCTGGTCCGCACTTCGGCCATTTCCTCGGCCAGATTGTTCCCATCCCCGCCGCGTTTGAAAAGATGTGGCCCTTCATCCGCATTGCCGCTGTCTTTGGGTGCTTTGTGCTGGCGCTGGAACTGGTGTACTTCCTCGGACCCAATATGCGGCAGCGGTTCAAGTCCACTTGGCCCGGGGCCGTGGTCGCCATTGCCCTGTGGTTCGTCGGATCCGCCGGTCTGTCCTTCTACCTCAACCACTTCGCGGACTATTCCCGCCTGTACGGGGGCATGGGCGCCATCATCGGTCTCATGTTCTGGATCTACCTGACCGCCCTGGCCATCCTGATCGGGGCCGAATTCAATGCCGAGTTGGCCAAGCGGCGCGATTCGCTCTTCCGCGGGCATGTGCAGGAGTTCTCCGGCCGCCGCCGCAAGGCGGACAGGGACGGAAGCCCTCCCGATCCAACACCGGATCGCAGCGCAGCCTGAAACCGCAAAAAAGGCTCCCTTCTTAAGGGAGCCTCTGGCTAGTGTTTGATTGATAAGGACTTACAGAACAGCCGAGGCGGATACCCAGCCAGTCCGTGACCAACGTCTCGGTTACTGGGGCGCGCCCACTTCCGTCGCGGCAGGAGTCGGCGTATCCATCGGCTGCTTCGCAGCGAAGTAGCTGCTGTCCCACAGGTTTCGGTAGAAGAGGCCGGTCAGCTCAGCCGCTTTGGGTCCGAAGGTCGGACGACCGCCTTCGAGGAAGAACACGGCTACGATGCGCCCGTATTGCGTATCGGCATAGGAGGCGAACCACCCGAAGCGCGTCCCCTCGTCGGAGCAGGTGCCCGTCTTGCCAAGCACCGGAAATTCATTGAAATTCGCCCGCAGCGACCGCGCCGTCCCGAACTGCACCGCACCCTGCATACCCGGCCGAATCTCCGGCAGAATCGGAGCGATATCCAGGGTCCGCTTGATGCGCGGCTGGAAGTTGAGAGCCTCAGCTGAGGTCGTCGGGTGCTGCAGATAATAAAGCGTCCCGCCGTTGGCAATCGCCGCCACCATGGCGCCGAGCTGCAGGGGCGTCATGGAGATGCCCTCGCCAAAGGAGCACAT
>DAISJK010000233.1:0-1866 GCA_036821505.1 Opitutaceae bacterium | reverse complement strand
CCGCCGATGCCCTCGGCCCGGAAAATGTTCGAGGGGTGGCCATGCCCGGTCCGTATTCCTCCGAGGGCAGCCTCCGCGATGCCCGGCTTCTTGCTACCAATCTCGGCATCGAGCTGCTCGTCCTGCCCATCAACGACGCGTTCAAAACCTACCGCGAAACGCTCGATAAAACGTTTGCCGGGCTTCCCCAAGACATCACCGAGGAAAATCTCCAGGCTCGCATTCGCGGCAACCTGCTGATGGCGCTCTCGAATAAATTCGGCTCACTCGTGCTCAGCACCGGAAATAAATCCGAGGTCGCCGTGGGTTACTGCACGCTCTATGGCGATATGGCCGGCGGCCTGGCCGTGATCTCGGACGTGCCCAAAACCATGGTGTATGAGCTGGCGGATTTCGTGAATCGCGGAAGCGAGCGCATTCCTCAGGCCGTGATTGCTAAGGCCCCCTCGGCTGAACTGCGCCCCAATCAGAAGGACCAGGATACGCTTCCTCCCTACGACGACCTCGACCGCATCCTGAAGGCCTACGTCGAGGATCTCCGCACTCCCGAGGAGATCGCCGAGGAATGCCATCTTCCACTCGACATGGTTCGCGCCGTCACCCGCCAGGTGGAGCGCTCGGAGTACAAGCGCAAGCAGGCGCCTCCCGGCCTTAAAATCACGTCGAAGGCCTTCAGCGTCGGCCGCCGCTTTCCGTTGGCGCAAAAACTCTCGCCGTAGCGCAAAGAGGGAAGCGAAGGCCCAGTTTTTTCGTTGTTGCCATCACGCCTGCCGCTGTGGTTGCATGTTTCTCGAAATCGGGAGGTGTTGCTCGATGCTTCGCAGACGATTCGTGCTTTTGATGCTCGCCATCTTTTTCACGGTGCTCTCATCCGCTGCTCAGACCCAGCCCGCGCCCGCTGAACCGCACGCATCGGCGCCTCCCGATTCGGCGCAGATTCTTAAGACCACGGAAGCCTTTGTCCGCAAGCTCTTCGCTTGGGGCCCCGATTTCAAAGTCAAGCTCGGCCCTCTCATGCAGTCCCTTTCGCCAAATTTCTATCTGGTTCCCCTTGAGGTCACCATCAACGGGCAGACGGATTCCGGAAAAATATTCGTCAGCAAGGACGGCAAGACGCTTGTCCGCGGTGAAATGTTCGACACGGCCGCCGACCCCTTTGTCGACCTCCGCTCCAAACTCCACACCGAGGGCCATCCCTCGAAGGGACCCGCCGACGCCCGCGTGACCCTGGTCGAATTCGCCGACTATCAATGCCCGCACTGCCGCGAGCTGCACGACCAGATGCAAACCATTGAAACCAAGTACCCGCAGATACGCCTGGTGTACGAGGATTTTCCGATTACCCAGATTCATCCCTGGGCGCAAACAGCCGCCATCGGCGCCCGTTGCGCCTACATGCAATCCCCCGACGCCTTCTGGAAAATGAACGATTCCATCTTCGCCGACCAGGACGCCATCTCCACCGAAAACGTCTGGGATAAGCTCGTCGGCTTCGCTGCACAGGCCGGCCTGGATACCGACGCCTTCAAGACCTGCATGACTTCGCCCGAGCCATTGAAGGCCGTCGAGGCGGACCACCAGCAGGGCGTGGACCTGGGCGTGGATAGCACGCCGACCGTCTTCGTCAACGGGCGCCCCCTTCCCGGCGGCGACATCACCACTCTCGAGCAATACATTGACTTCGATCTTGCGGCCCCACCAAAGTGAAGGCCCGCAAGAACCGACGCAAGCCGGCTGCAAGACCGCGGCGGCGTGCCCGTCCTGCCGCCAACCCTCGCATAGCCGTTTCCAAGCGCGATCGCCTGGCCGGTGAGTGGTTCGCCAAACTCGTGGCGCTTCAGGCGCGCCTGCGTGGTCCCGGCGGCT
>DAISJK010000232.1:0-1883 GCA_036821505.1 Opitutaceae bacterium | reverse complement strand
GAACAAGATTATTTATACCCTGCGACAGGGTGCTCGGGCAAACATTTTTGTAAGACGCGGCCTAGCGGGTTTATACTGACCTAACCTGGGCGGAGGGTACGGCAACGCAGGGATGCGACCGGAGCGCCTATCCAGCGGCCGGAATGGCGGGGCGGCGCGAGCTGCCCGGTCCGCTGTTAGGGGACGCGCAGAAATTGGGCCAGAATTGAAGATCTGCCGATCAGTCGGTTACGATCATTACAGGATGTGGAGTTGGCGGCGAAAACCGACCGAAGAAGGATTTCCTAAAGGCTTCAAGGTCCAGCGCATCGGAATTGCGAATTCCGTCTCGGACCTTCCGCCCGCCGATATTGCCAAATACTTTCGCGACAATCCTCTAACAGCTGAGCGCTTGCTGGCTGAGTCCTATGACAAGCGGTTCACGCCGTCCACATTCATCGAGGAGCAGGGCGGCGGGTTCAAGGTCGGCTGGTATTCTGCGCAGCGTGAGTGCGTTCGGGAATACTCTAATCTGGCCGATGCGGCGACCGATTACCTTCTGTTCTCGCTTGGCAAGGGTCGATGGACACCGCATGGAGCGCACGATCAGCAACTGAGGTAGTACGCCAATGCTGAAGATTGTCCCGCAGCCATTCTGGCGCGAAGGCGGTAAAATCCCGGGTGTGCGATGGCAGAATCCTCGCAGTGAGAGAAGCTCTTGTTCCTTACGAAGTCTGAGCGGTCTTAGTGCGCCAACTGCGCGGGCCGCACTTGAGCACGTGGCCGTGATGCAGCAGACGGTCGAGCATGGCGCTGACGGCGGCGACGTCGCCTAACAGTTTGCCCCAGTCCTCGACGGGTCGGTTGGACGTGAGCAGCGTGCTAAAGCGCTCGTAACGGCGCATGATGATTTCCAGCAGATCCTCGGCGGCGGTGTGCGGGAGTTTGCGCATGCCGAAGTCGTCGATGATGAGGAGCGGCACGGTGCCACCGATTCCATATACTCTTTGCGCCTGCCGTCAGTGACCGCGTCGGCCAGTTCATCGACCAGGATGTGCGTTTCGCGATACAGCACTTTGTAGCCTTGTTGGATGGCGCACTGCCCGATGGCCTGCGCTAAGTGGCTTTTGCCCGTTCCACCCGGACCGAGAAACAACGCGTCTTCGCGTTTGTTGATAAAAGCGCCGGTGGCCAGATCGAAAACCAAACTGCGGTTCATTTTCGGGTTGAAGGTGAAGTCGAAGTTATCGAGAGTCCGGTCTGCGTCGCGAAAGGCGGCCTGTTTACGGCGGCGTTGGAGTAGACGATCGGTACGTAGAGTGAGTTCGTCGGAGACCAGACAGGCGATCAAGTCGATGGGAGCCATGGTTTCGGCTTGTGCCTGGCGCAAGCGGGTTTCGAGCACCGCGGCCATGCCGCTCAGGCGCAGTTGGCGCAACGCGCGGTCGAGTTCAATGACGTTCATGATGGGTTCTCCTTCTCTGAGTTTTGGGTGCGGCTTTCGATGAGGTCGCGATACAGCGTGAGCTGGCGGATGAGCGGATCGACTTGACGGAGACTCAGCGGCAGTTGTGGGTTGCGTTCCAGGTAGCGGCGCACGAAGTGGTAATGGGTTGCGCCGGTTTCTAGCCCTAAGGCGCAAGCCTCATCGGTAGATGCGACGCCATACTTCTTGATCAGATTCAACACGCCCAGAATGCGGCGTACTGCTTCCTCGCCCAGGTTGCGATGCATGGCCTGGCACAGCGCGCCGATGTGCGCTCCTGCCTTTGCAGCGCGGTTGAGCAGTTGCTGAGTCGAGAGCGGAGTTCGTGTGGGACGGTCTTCTTCCTGGATGCGATGGCGTCCGCGCTGTTGCCGTAAATGCTCGCGCAGCAGTTGCCCAGTGCGAGGATTGATCAGCC
>DAISJK010000231.1:0-1933 GCA_036821505.1 Opitutaceae bacterium | reverse complement strand
ATTCGATTGAACTTGTTTGCCGTGGCCAATTGTTCGACGCGGTGGTGTGCGTTGTGGGTTGCGATAAGACCATCCCGGCCGCGGCAATGGCGCTGGCGCGCATGGATCTTCCCGGGTTAGTGCTCTATGGCGGCACCATCGCGCCGGGCAGCTATCGCGGCAAGGACGTCACTATCCAGGATGTATTCGAAGCCGTGGGCGCCAACGCTGCGGGAAAAATTACCGACCAAGAATTGCACGATCTCGAAAACGTGGCCTGCCCCGGAGCCGGAGCCTGCGGCGGCCAATACACAGCGAACACCATGTCGACCGTGATGGAGACGATTGGTTTGTCTCCCATGGGCTTCAACAGCGTGCCGGCGATGGATGCGCGAAAAGACGAAGTCGCATTCCGCTGTGGTGAAGTAGTGTTGAATCTTCTAAGAACCGGCATTCTGCCGCGCCGCATTCTTACCCGAGCGGCTTTTGAAAACGCGATTGCGTCGGTGGCCGCGACCGGCGGTTCGACCAATGCCGTTCTGCATCTGCTGGCGATCTCGCGTGAAGCCGGCGTCGCGCTCGAGATCGACGACTTTCAGCGAATCAGCGAGCGCACTCCACTGCTCGCCGATCTTAAGCCCTCGGGAAAATATGTTGCCGCCGACGTCGATAAAGCTGGCGGCATCCCCGTCATCGCCAAACGCCTGCTGGATGCCAAATGCGCCGACGGCTCTACGCTTACCGTGACCGGCAGGACATTCGCCGAAGAAGCCAACGACGCAAAAGAAACTCCGGGTCAGCCTGTTATCGCCCCGCTCGATCGTCCGCTGAAGAAAACCGGAGGGCTCGTTATTCTGAAGGGAAATCTTGCGCCCGAAGGCTGCGTAGCCAAAATCAGCGGGCATGAGAGACTGGAGCAGCGCGGTCCTGCGCGGGTCTTCGATTGCGAAGAAGACGCCATGGCCGCCGTCACGTCGAAGAAAATCAAGGCCGGTGACGTCGTCGTCATCCGCAACGAAGGCCCCAAGGGAGGGCCAGGCATGCGCGAAATGCTGAGCGTCACCGGCGCCATCGTAGGCGAAGGCTTGGGATCGTCGGTTGCGTTGTTGACCGACGGCCGGTTCAGCGGCGCGACCCACGGACTCATGGCCGGCCACGTTTCGCCGGAAGCCGCTCTGGGCGGCCCCATAGCCGCGGTGCGCGACGGAGACATAATTCACTTTGATATCAGTAAGCGCTTGTTAGAGGTCGAGATCAGCGATGAAGTTCTACGCCAGCGGATGAAGGAGTGGAAGCCGCCGCAGCCGCGCTATCCCGCCGGCGTATTCGCTAAGTATGCGGCTCTGGTTTCGTCGGCCTCACAGGGGGCGATCACTCGGCCGCCGACTTAGCCGTTCCTGCGAACAATTGCTTCAGCGCCCGTTCCAATTCGGCCGGCTTGAAGCCGAAAGGGCCGGGCTTGCTTTTGTAGGCCACGCGATTCCCCCGATCGATCAGGTAGATTCGATCGGGCCAGCCCGTATAGGCCTTCTCGGTCGTGTTGTCGAACCCATCAAGAACTGCGGGAAACTTGATTCCCAGCTTGCGAACACAGGTGCGCGCGACCTGGTTGCGTTCCTCGGCGTCGCGGGGACTGGCAAAAACAATCTTGTCCTTCAGATTGCTCTCGGTCTGCCAAACATCGCTGGGATGCGCTTCCAGAATGTACACGATGAGGAATGCAACCTGCTGGTTGTACTGATCGTAAAGCTGGTTGAGAGCGGGAACCTCCCGCCGGAATGGGGGTCAGGTATAACTGCCGAATACGAGCACCACGGGTTGATGTGCCGTCAGCGATGACAACTGGACGCTGGCGCTTTTATCCAGCTTGGCCAGGGAAAAGTCGGGTGCCACATCGCCGCGCTGCAACCGCCCTGCGCGCGCATGAATCCACATGGTCTCAAATGGAACGACC
>DAISJK010000230.1:0-1963 GCA_036821505.1 Opitutaceae bacterium | reverse complement strand
CGGACGCCCGATCACCGAGCAGGACCGTGCAGGCGGCATGCAAGTCGCCGTCGTATTTCCTTTCAGCAAATCTCCCAAAGCCATTCACCACGAGCAGAAGGGCCGCGTCGTTCGCGTCACCGACCTCGGCGATGGCCTCCGCGGCGTAGCTATCACCTTCACCGCGGCGCCCGTTGAAGATCACTCCGCCGCGCGCGAGGCCGCATTGGAGGCGGCACAGAACGACATCTACGCGCCACCGGCCCCAGCCGAAACCGCCGCAGCCAAATCAAAAAAACCCATGGTCCTCGCGGTAGATTCCGACGACCAGCTCCGCGAAGCCCTGAAGCTCTACCTCGAAAACGAAGGCTACGACGTCATCGCCGTCAGCAACGCCACCGACGCTCGCGAAGTTCTCAACCTCTTCACGCCTTCCCTTCTCGTCGCAGAAATCGAAGGCGAAGGCAATCCAGGCTATGACCTCTGCGGCCACGTCAAAGCCACTCCCCGCCTCCGCCGCATCCCGGTCGTCCTCACCAGCTGCTCCGCTTATCCCAGCGACTATTCGCGCGCGCACGCTCTCGGCGCCATCGTCTGCATGGCCAAGCCATACAAACAGGAGCGGCTCGGCCATATCGTCCGCCTTCTCGCGCCTCTCCCCGAACACATCGAAAAAACCGCCGCTCCCCACGCCGCGGACCCCACCCGCGTCCCCGGCCGCGACTTCGCTGCCCACAACGGCCGCGACCGCAAAAATGACAACCCCAAATCCCTCTTCGGCAAACTCTTCAACAAATTCCCAGCCTTCCGTTAACCCCATCACAACAATCAGTCGCTCTCTAAACTATCAACTTTCGACTATCGACTCCGCCTCTCGCCGTGCCGCCGCGGCAACCTGCACAAGTTACCTTCATCGCTAATTCACCTATCGACTAAACCACTTCTTTTGTCCGTGGTTTCGCCCTGTACCAATACTGTACCCCAGCCGTGTTGACCTCCGCTGCTCCCCCGCACTATGCTCTGGCCCATCATTACCGTCCGCGTATTCTCGATGCAATGACGCGGGCCGCTGTCGCGGTCGTTCCACAAGTTAATCTCCCAGCCTTAACTTCTAAACAACACTAACTGGGAGTGTGTCCGCTCTCCCTCGTGGTCCCTGGCCCAGGAGGTTCTCTATGAAAGCCTTTACTCGAAGTGTGTCCATTCTCGCCCTCGCGCTGCTTGTCCTCGCCACTGCTCTGCGCGTGCAGGCTCAAAACAATTTTGGTCCGCGCGGTGGTGGTGGCCAAGAAAGCTCAAGCGGCCCCACCAATTCCTCCGGAGGCGCGCAGGATCCCGGCCCGCGCGCTGGCGCTGTCAACGCCGGCACTCCGCTTTCCACCCTCACCCCCGCGCAACTTCAGTTCTTTCAAGATGGTCTCTCGCGCTTCCTGCAAACCGATTCCGTGTCCGGCCAGATGGCCGGCGAACCGGGAGTCGGCCTCGGCCCCGGCTTCAATTCCAATAGCTGCGGCAGCTGCCACGGGCAGCCCGCGGTCGGTGGCTCAAGCCCCAGCGCCCAGCATTTCCCTTTCGTTGGCCCCAATCCGCAGATTGCCGCAGCCACTGATTACGGCGGCGCGAACTCGATTCCCTACTTCATCTCGCTCGAAGGCCCCGTGCGCGAAGCCCGCTTCCCCTACGTGGTCTCTTCCAGCGGCGGGCTCACCAGCACTCCTGACGGCGGCGTTCATGACCTCTTCACCATCGCCGGCCGCCAGGACGCCGAAGGCTGCGTCATGCCCCAGCCCAACTTCGAACAAATGAATAAACTCGGCAACATCATCTTCCGCATTCCCACTCCTACTTTTGGCGCGGGTTTGATCGAAAACATTCCCGACGCCGCGATCCAGGCCAATCTGGCTGCCAACCCCTCTCTCAAACAGCAGCTCGGCATCAGCGGTCATCCGAACTTCAGCGGCAACGACGGGCCGATCACTCGCTT
>DAISJK010000229.1:0-1970 GCA_036821505.1 Opitutaceae bacterium | reverse complement strand
AGAAGGATCGGGCGCTTGGCGCGGACAAACTCAAGCAGCGGCATGAGCCAGCCGTCCGCAAAAATGAGCGGCGGAAGGAAGCAGAGGAAGAAGAACCCCGGGTCGAGCGTGAGCCGCGGAAACGCGGGCATGAGCGCCGCGCCGATGCCGCCGAGCAGATAGGTGATAAGCTGCGGCCAGGGGAGCCAGCGCCCGACGACGCTCAGGCTCGCGATCAGCAAAAGCAGGACGAGCGCGTGTTCGAAAGCAATCAATGCACGAGGGACTGACGCGCTCCCCGCTGTTTGGACAGGTGCTGGGACCAGAGCAACTGGGACCACGATTCCAGGTTCGGGTAGACCTTCTCTATGCTTTCGTGGTCATGCCACTGGGCTTCGATCATGTCCGGTTCATTCACGGAAAACCGTTCGCTGGCCGCCTCGACCACGATGGCCACGCCCAGATGGACCTTTCCCACCGGGTTGGAGTCGTCATTCAAGAAGCCGACGACACTCATGCGTTGAACGCTGGGGATGTAAACCTCCTCGTTCAGTTCCCTCACCATGGCGGCGAGGATCAGATTGGTCCTGGGCCGGGCGCCGTTGTCGGTGTCGTTGATGTGGCCTCCGAACCCAAGCGAGAACTTATTGTGCAGCCGCTTCTCCCCCTGTTTGGAGGTTCTGCGGTAAACGAGGAAGCGGTCGTTATGGGCGATCGCGATATAGGGGATGATCTGCTTGTGCGAAGGATCCTCCTCCGCCGGCTTCCGATCCAGAAAAACGGCCGTCTCCGAGACGATCCCGATCAGATCGGACCGATCGGCCTTGAAGAAGCCCTGCTTCAGAAACTCCTCGATGCCGATTCGCGACACGGCCAAAACTTTTTCATCCATAGTGCGGTGTGGGGTGGACGGGTTGTGGCGGAAACCACGGCTGCTTGGAATCAAAAGACGTTCCCTTTCTTTGCGCAGCTTCCTCACGGCCTATTCGCAGACTTGTTCACAAGCCAAATCGGCCAGGGGCGGGAACTAATTCCCGACTCGGTCGGTCTTACGGAAGGCCATGAAACCGAACCACCTCGCCATCGTCGCGCTCGCGGCTTTCAGCGCCGTGACGCTCCGGGCCCAAACGCCCGCGGACCAGTCCGCCCCTCCGCCCCCTCCGCCTCCGCCGGATAGCGCTCCAGCCACCTACACGTACAGCTACACCCCGGCGTATCGTTCCGATAACGGGCTCGCGGGAGCGATAACGGTGCCGTACGCATTTGCCTGGGATGCAACCGGAGTCAGCGCCGAACTCGGCCGCCTGTGGATGCAGAATAACTTCTTCGGCGGCGAGATCAGCTACTACGGCGGCGATCGGAAACGCTATGATGTTTTCAACCCCAGCGGTGCCTTTGTCGGCCATTTTGATTCCAGCCAAAATGTCACGACGCTGGATTTCGCCTACCGGTATTTCGCGCCGCTCTGGGCCGCAGGGCCGCAGGAGCCGGTCTCGTTCTACATCGGCGGCAGCGCCGGCGTAGGCTTCGTCAATTACAGCGACGACGGCTCGGCGTTCGGCTTTTACAACAAGAACAACGGCGACTTTACCGGCGAATTTCTTGCCGGCTTACAGTTCAGTTCCAGCCGCAATGTCGCGTTTCGGCTCGGCTACCGTTACATCACCGTGAACGACGCCTGGAGGTTCAACCAGAACGTCAATCTCGACAGCAGCGTCCTCGAGGCCGGCGTCGCCTTCCGCTTCTGAATTCACGCGGGGCGTGGCCCCTTGCCATGGGGCCACGCTTGAATAATCCGCCGAATCGCGGATTGTAGCGGCCATGGCCGCGGAAATTACCCCCATCCCGAACGGACCCCTGCAGGCCCAGCGGATCACGGCGCTTAAAAACGACCGGGGAGAAACCATCGACGCGGGCGAGTCGATTTTCCTCTGCCGCTGCGGCGCGTCCAAGAACAAGCCTTATTGCGACGGTTCCCACAACGCGGCCAA
>DAISJK010000228.1:0-1971 GCA_036821505.1 Opitutaceae bacterium | reverse complement strand
TTGAACTACCGTCGTGTGCGATGAGGGCGGAGGTGCACGTCGAGAACCATGGAAAAATGATGGATGGCACGTACGAGCTCCTCTGGAACGGCCCGGACCAATGGAAGGAGCGGACCAGTCTCCCTGGCTACAGCGAAGTTCAGATTGGGGGAAAGGGAGCCGTTTGGCTCCAGCGCAGCCCCGACCTCATACCGTTCCCGATTCACAACTTGCAGCAGGCACTCGGCTTTAGCTCCAGCGTGGGTTCGCCCCAGTCCATGTCGCTCGTCCAACTGGGTCTCACTCCGAACGACACGATCAAGAAAACGAATAAACGAAAGGACCACGGCGACAAGTTAACCTGCTTCGAGATTGAAAATGAGCAGAAGTACAGGCCCGAGATCTGCATAAATGAGGGCAGCGGCATTATCGCCCGAGCCACTCCCTATTACTCAGACGCCGATCTCCAGCCGGTTGGCGGGAAGGTTTTTCCTCGTCATCTGAGCATTCATCTTGGAAACGAAACCGTGGCCGAGGTGAACATCACCGAACTCTCCACTCCAGCCCAATTTGCGCCCGAAACTTTCACGCCGCCGGCCGGCGTCGTGCCTCAGGCCGGGTGCATGAATCCAACAATGCCGCGGCTGGTCAAGAGGCAAAATCCAGAATACCCGCCCATTGCGCGACAGCAGCGCCGTCAAGGCTTGGTTGCAATCGACGCGTTGATCGGTAAGGACGGAGTTCCGCGGACCCGAAGGGTGGTCGAGAGTGCGGGGCCCGATTTTGAGGCTTCAAGCCTGCACGCAGTCAGTCAATGGCGCTATGACCCGGCGATGTGCAACGGCCAACCAGTCGAGGTCGAGACTGTCGTAACGGTCAACTACACGCTCTCGTATTAGGGCGACTGGGATCCTCGGGCAGCGGTCATTCGCTTCATGGCGCACGCGAGCCTCAATAAACCGCGTCACCCGCGCGGCTGGTGTGAATCCGTCCAGCTTCCACCGAGATCGAGTAAGGCTCTCCGCCATCCCCACTCCACGCTTGCACGTCGAACTTGGCTCCGGTAGGCGCACGGTAGGCCGCCACATTGCGCAAAGTCAAAGGCTGGCCCTGCTTGCAGACGTCCGGCGCGTCCGTGACTTGCAGAAAATAAACTCCGAGCCCAGTCCCCACCACTTTCGCCCTTCCGCTGGCTTCTACCAGCAACGCCGATTTCTCATCGATGGCAATCTCGCGCGGCGCTTTCGACCAGCCATCCTGCACAATCCGCGCCAGGAATCCCAGACTGCGTCCCATGCGATCGCGCTTGGCGAAATGGCTGTCCGTGAGAATGTTTTCAAGGCCGGGAACTTTGAGAAAATCGCGCACCACGGTCACTCGCTTGATGTAAGGATCAGCAAGAACCTCGCGCGACGCGAGATCGGCATCATCTGGCTTATCTTCCAGGCATCCGTAGACGAACTGCCCCAACACCGCCAAACCCGCGCTGGTTCCTCCGATAGGCTTGCCTGCAGCCACGTGCGCGTTGATTGCATCCTCAACCGGTGTTCCCTTCCAGAAGTTGACGTAGCGCGACTGGTCGCCGCCAGCTATGAAAATGGCCTCGGCCTGCCTGATGATCTCGGCTACTCGCGGTTCCTGCGCCGCTTTCCGGCTGGGAATGATCAGCGTCGCGATGGAATTTGTCTGGCACAAACCAGCGATGTAGGGGTTGTAATCAGCGCCACCGTGAGCCCGTATGATCAGAAAATCGCCGCCGTTGCCTTTGGCGCACAGCCAGCGAAACGCTTCGTCCAGGTCGGTGCCCCCGCCCATCATCGCCACTCCTGCTTCGGCGTGAATTTGCACGTCATGCGGGCTGCCCTGGCGTACGTACACAAAGTCAGCCGCGCGGCCGACGGCGGCAATTCCGAACAGAACGAGACTGACAAGCAAGACACGCGCGAATCTCATGATCCGACGACTATACCCCAGAGAAAGACTGCAGGGTCG
>DAISJK010000227.1:0-2016 GCA_036821505.1 Opitutaceae bacterium | reverse complement strand
TTTTTGGCCCTCCGGCTGCGAATCTGTTTCTTGAGCTCAATCAGACCCAGGAAACCTTGAAGTTCGACCCCATTTCATCTTCGATTCCAAACCGCGGGGTTTTTCAGGACGACGTCGAGCTATTCGGCTTGACCTACCTCCAGAAAATAAGCGACGCCGTCACAGGGGGAGCACTCCACATCGAGCCCGGAATATGGGTCAGACAGCCTGCAACGACCGCACCGGCGGAAAATTCGCCGGCGGGCGGCGACATTGTCGCCCGAATGGGCTCGATTCCGCACGGCAATGCCCTATTGGCAGGTGGATCGGCGACGACTTTCAGCGGTCCCCCGACGCTGGGCGCTCCGGCTGGTGGCGGCAACCCCGCTTTTTCTATTTTCCCTTCATTCAACAGCGGCCCGATCGCAATTCCTGCGCCGCCCGCGCCGCTCGTCCTCCGTGCAGCCGGATCATCGGAGCTGCTGTCCGCACCCGGAGGCGGTTTTACACAGTACACACTCACGAATCCGCCCTCGGCAACCAATCCGCGAACGCCCTTCGGGAATACGCCGCCGATTGCGCTCCCCGCAAGCATCAACGGCGTACCCATGCAGAACGTCGTCAATGACCCGATCACCCTTTTGCAGCAGGTCGTCAAAGACCAAGTTGCTGCAGGTTGCACATTTAAAGGAACGGTGCTCAACATCGCGACCGTGCCGTCCGTCAATTTCTTCACGACACCGCCCACAGCGCCCCCCGCAGGCGGCCCTACCGTGACCGTATCTGTTGCGGACGCAGCAGGCGGCGCCGAGAATCTTCCCTTCCTGGAAACCAATGCGGATACGGCGCTGGTTTATGCCACGTTTTGGGTTGAAACAGTTACGCCCAAGAACGAGAGGCCGTTCATGCAGCTTCAGTACGCTCAGATGGTGCTTTTGAATTTCCCGGCGATCTTGATCCCGTCAACGGCCCCGCCGCCTGTGTCGGACCAGGGAAAACTCGATTTCAGCTGGCCGCACGTCTCGGTGGCCACGCTCCGAAAGACATTTGGATGATGGAACACGTCCGACCGGGGCAACGGCGATTTCTGGGTTCGGCGATTCCGGAGCGCCGCGGGCGGTTTATCGCTACGGCTCGCGGCGAGAACGAAATCGACAGATCCTGTCGGCGTCGGCCGAATCGTTTTGTGAAGACTGCCGGATGTTGGGAAGCTTGGCCGGCTTTCCTCCGATCTGCTTTCAGGAGGGCGCGCATGAGCCCCCGTTCTGTATGCCTGTTGATCTGCATGTTGCTTCTTGGAATCGCCCGAGCCGGCGCGGGCCAATCGACGATGGTGCCTTGGCTCACTCGCTCGGCGGACAACTCGAGGAGCGGCTGGAATGAACATGAGACTCAACTGACGCAAGCGACCGTTGAGTCCAAGGGAATTGTCCGAGCGACGATCATTCCGTTGATCGGGGACGCGCGGGGTATGGAAGCGCAGCCCCTGATCCTGCCGAAGGTGAAGACTGCGCGTGGAACGCGCGACGTGATGGTGCTTCCGTCGATGGCGGACGTAGTCCGAGGAGTCGACGCACACGACGGCTCTGCCATCTGGCAAGTGACCCTCGGGACACCTATCAGTGGTTCTCGGAGCATCGACAGTCACCAGATTAACCAACATTGGGGTTGCCTCTCGACCGGAGTCATCGACCCCGACACCGAACGTCTCTATCAAGTTTGCTGGGTTTCGCCGGATGAAACCGGAAACCCGCAAACCGCGCGGTACGACATGTTCGTGCTGAACGTGGCCGACGGACATTCGGTTGTTCCGCCGGTGTTGATCCAAGGGAGGAGCGGAGCACAAGATTTCAATGCCGCGATGCGCAAACAGCGATCCTCCCTCGTCGAGACAAACGTGAATGGCGTAAGAACAGTCCTCGGCTGTTCGGGGACGATCAACGAAACACAACCGGGCGTCGCTTCCGGCTACTGCTTCGCCTTCGACGTGGCAAGCAACACCGTGAGCGCGATGCTCGCGATGACCGCAGGGGAAGG
>DAISJK010000226.1:0-2042 GCA_036821505.1 Opitutaceae bacterium | reverse complement strand
AGGAGAGCAGCGCGGGCAACCTTCAGTACGCGGATGGGGACCCAGACAACAAATTACTCTGGCGGTACAATCTGCACCGGCTCGATTTCGAGGAGATCCACGATGCGCTCCTGCAGATCGCGGGCACGCTCGACCTCGACCAAATCGGCGGCAAGCCGATGCAGATCGGCAGCGCGGACTTCGCAAAGCGGCGGGCCCTTTACACCTATATCGACCGGCGCAATCCGCCCGAACTTTTCACCCAATTCGATTTTCCCAATCCCAATGTGCCGTCGGGCAGGCGCTACACCACCACCGTCCCCCAGCAATCGCTCTTCCTCATGAACAGTCCGATGGTGATCGAGACGGCGCGCGCGCTGACGCACCGTCCGGAGTTCACCGATCTTTCATCCGATGAGGAGCGCGTGGCATCGCTCTACGAGGCCGTCTACCAGCGTCTGCCGACTCCGGCGGAGACGAAACTTTGCCTCCACTACGTGGAAGCAAATCCCGGCGGGACCTCCATCAACGCGCCGAACCGTCCGGTGTTCCCCGGCGCTCAGAAAGCGGCCGAGGCCCAGGCGCGTCTTGCCGAGCGGGTGGCCCAGAACGCCGGACGCCAGAAGAACGCGCCCCAGGTCGAGCCGGCCGCCGCCGCCTATCGCAGCAGGGCTCCGCTGGACGCCTGGACCAAGCTGGCCCACGCGCTGTTCCAGACCAGCGAGGCCATATTCATAAATTAACACAATTATCGAATCCACTCGCTCACGCTCGCAGCCACGAAGGCGCTGCATGTGGCTGCGAGCGTGAGCGAGTGGGCGCCCTCTGGGGCATCGTCCGCTCAGTTATCTTCCGGCTTGCGGAACTCTTTGTGGCCCTCTTTCTCGAGGTGCTGAAGCTGGGCGTAGATCTTGGCCGCGGTCTCGTTATCATTGGCCTTGAGCGCCGCGCTGAGTTGGTCAACCGCGTCGATGAGCTTCTTCATCTCCGCCTGATAGTCGGAAACAAACTTGGCGCGGTCGGCTTCGGGCTGATCCGCGGTCCATGCGGGCGTTTCATTGGAGGCCGCCCCGGCTGCGTCGCGGATCGTGTCGACTAATGCGAGCGAAACGGCGTTTTGCGTGGGATCCTTGATTTGCTTCTTCAGCCTGCGCATGGCCTTCGATATCCTGTCCATATCTTTGGCCAAGGCCGTCTTTGGCGCCTCGGGAGGGGTCGAAGGAGCCATGATGTTCGGCGTCGGAGCGGTGTTGGCTTGATACGTTTGGTCGGCCTGAAGCGCGGGGTCGCTTCGTTGCCCCAGCGCGGGCGCGGCAAAGACGGAAGCAGCCAGGATGAGTGATGAGAGATTGCGGATATTCATTTTGGGGTCGTTAAGAGGGGTGTGCAGTCTGGGAACTGGACGAATGGAGACAATTAAAAGTTGCGGGAGAATTTGCAGGGTTCGGGCCGGGCGGCGTACTCTCAGCGACATGAATAGACTGAACCCCGTCTGCCTTGCGGTCTTATGTTGTGCCGTCCTCGTCGGCTGTGTCGTTCCGGCCACCCGGGGACAGCCGGCCCGAATCACGCTCAATTTCGATCCGGCCTGGAAATTCATCAAGGCGGACCCGCCGGGGGCGCAGGCGCCCGAATTCGACGACAGTGCCTGGAGCACGGTGTCGGCGCCGCACACCTTCAACGATGTCGATACCTTCGACCACATGGCCAACCGCAACATGAACGGCGAGCGCTACCAGTGGTCCGGCCGGACTTGGTACCGCAAGACGTTCACCCTTCCGGCCGACACCCGAGGCAAAAAGGTTTACATCGAATTCGAAGGAGTGCGGCAGGTGGCCGAAGTTTATCTCAATGGGCGGTTTTTGGGCGCGTGCAAAAACGGTTTCGTGCCTTTCGGATTCGACCTGACTCCGGGCCTGCGCTGGAGCGCGCCCAATGTGATCGCGGTCATGTGCGACAACCGCTTCATCGGCGATCCGGGAGCAGAGCGGAATTTGGCCAGGATCTCGGCGAAGGTGAATGCCGCGGTTCCCGAGGATGTGGATCAGATCCAGGCCAACCAG
>DAISJK010000225.1:0-2054 GCA_036821505.1 Opitutaceae bacterium | reverse complement strand
CCCTCCACGGCGACTTCGATCGCAACCGCATCCGCTGCCTTCTGGTCGACCCCTGCGTCTCCGAAGCGGAACTCTTCGCCTCGCAGATCGTGCACAACAGCGGAAAGCCGTTCACGCTGCTTGAGCGGATGATCTTCATATCGAGGCTCGGGCGCAGCGGCGGCTATACCCGCGAGCAGCTTGCGCTCAAGACCGGTTTCTCCCGCACCCATATCGCAAACGCCCAGAACCTGAACACGGCGGACCCGCGGCTCCTCGAATACGTGCGCGACGGGCGCATTTCGCAAAAGCTTGCGCTGCGTCTTTTGCGCGCGTTTCCCGCGCACGAGCAATTGGCGCGGGTCTGCGCGGCGGGCGGCGAGGCGGACCGATGCCACCGCGACAAGATCCTGCCGAAAGACTTTGACTGGGGCGCCGTCCCGGTGCCCGGCGCGCGTGCGCGGGAGCGCAAGCCGCCGTCCGATTCCGCGCGGGTGCGCCTGCGCGAGTTGATGTCGCGCCTTGCGGAAGCAGTGCGCTTTCCACCCAACGAGGTAGCCCGAGTCCGCCTGGAAACGCTCGCTCGCGTCAATCGCCACGTCACCGGCAAAGAGACGCTCACCGAACTCGAAGCCTATCTCCTCGGGCGCCAGTGATGCGTGGATTCACACGATCTTAACCCAGGCGCCTCGCCACATGACGGTCCGGTCGCCCTTGTCGCTGGCATCCAATGGGAAGCCCGCCGGCCAGGCTGATCAGCGCCGAAATTCTGCCATCTTCCTCTAAGGCGAGAATCGGCAACCTCGTCGCCGCCCAACTCACGCGCGGCCTCACGCCGGAAAAAATCGCGCTCAGCCTCGCGGTCGGCAGTTTATGCGCGTTTTTCCCGATCCTGGGCGCGGCCACGCCCTTGTGCCTGATCGCGGGAATCGCGCTGCGGTTAAATCAACCGGTCATCCAGACCGTGAACGGGGCAACCTCGTTTGCCTATGTTCCGCTGGTACTCGTTTTCATTCGGCTGGGCGACTTTCTCCTGGGCGCGCCGCACGTTAACCTGGACCCGAGGCTTATGGCCCCGTTGCTGTGGAACAACCCGGCGCAATTTTTCCGCCATTTTGGGCCGACCGTGGGTCACGCGCTGCTCGGGTGGGCGGTGCTCTCGCCCCTTTGGATCGTCACCGTTTACCATGGGTCGCTGCGCATCCTGCGAGCGATCGCAATGGGGATGCCTCGGAATAATCGGCAGGTCTTGATTCCATCGGAGCGACCGGAGAATATCGACTCTCCATGCCGCTGACCTCCGCCGCGCGATTGTCGATCGAGGAGCTTGGCGCGAAGTTTGGAGCCGAGCGCCTCCATGGGCACCAAGTGGCGGATCTGGCGCTGAAGCTTTTCGATGCGACGCATATCTTATTCGGAATCCCCGGCGAAGACCGGGCGCCTCTGGAGGCCGCCTGTCTCCTGCATGATATCGGCTATGGCGCGAACCCCCGCCGTCATGCGGAAGTGGGCGCCGACATCGTGCGGCGCCACGGCATCGCAGGGCTCGACCGCCTCCAGGTGAGGTGGATCGCGACCCTGATCCGCCTGCATCCCTCTTCGATAGGTTTCGCAAAGGCTCGCGCCCTCGTGACCCGTCTGCCCGATTCGAGGCGTGCGTTGTATTCGGCCGCGCTCCTGCACATCGCCGATGCGTTGGACTATTCCCATCTCCAGGATGGCGTCATCGTGTCGGTGCGGGTGACCAACCGGCGGATCAGGGTGGATGTTCGCTGCAGTCAGTTTCCGGGCAACGTCGAGATTGCCCGGCAACAGGCCGGTCTGTGGCGGGAAGCGTTTCCCGTGGATTTCGACCTGCGGCTGCTGTCCGGCGGCGCGAAAGCGCCGCTGATCACATCCTCTCTTTCATTTCACGAGGCGGTCCGCCGCCTTCTTTTTCTGCACTACAGGACCATGCTGATCAACATCGAGGGGGCATTGGCTGCGACCGGCAATGAGCCGTTGCATGATCTCCGCATCGCCATCCGCAGAATGCGCACGGTTTTTCGGGCTTTTCGCAAGCCGCTGGCCAAAAC
>DAISJK010000224.1:0-2062 GCA_036821505.1 Opitutaceae bacterium | reverse complement strand
CGATCGCGCGCTGCGGCTCGCGCTCGGCACCCGCGAGCAGCACATCCGCCGCGACAAGGCCACGTCGAACGTTTGCACCGCGCAAGTCTTACTCGCGGTGATGGCCTCCATGTATGCTGTCTACCATGGCCCGGACGGGCTGAGGAGAATAGCGTCGCGGGTGAAGGGGCTCACGGAAGCGCTCGCGTCCGGACTGCGCGCAGCCGGCCTGAGCCTGAACGCGGAGCCCGTGTTCGACACCCTCACGGTCGCCGGGGTGGACGCGGAGCGGGTGCACGCCGCGGCCGCCGCGCGGGGGATCAACCTGCGCCGCGTGGATGGGCGCACAGTCGGCGTTTCGCTGGACGAGACGGCAACCGTTGAAGAGGTGGAAGAACTTCTGACGTGTTTCGAGGCTGGTGCGAAGGTAGGGACGGGCCGCCCGTCCCTACCTCAGACAACGGAGTTCCCTGCGCCGCACGCCAGGCGGTCGGCTTTTCTCACTGCCCCGGTCTTCAATCGATATCACACGGAGCACGAGATGCTCCGCTACATCAAGCGATTGGAGGCGAAGGATCTCTCGCTCTGCCAATCGATGATTTCGCTCGGCTCGTGCACGATGAAGCTGAACGCCGCGAGCGAGATGCTGCCCGTGTCATGGCCGGAATTCTCCCGGTTGCATCCCTTTGCGCCGGCTGAGCAGACCAGGGGCTATCGCCGGCTTTTCCGCGACCTTGAAACCTGGCTTGCGGAGATCACCGGCTTTGCCGCCGTCTCGCTTCAGCCGAACGCGGGCTCGCAGGGAGAGTATGCCGGTCTCCTCGCGATCCGCGCCTATCACGAATCCCGCGGCGAGGGCCGACGCAACGCTTGTTTGATTCCGGTCAGCGCGCACGGCACCAATCCGGCCACAGCAGTCATGTGCGGGTTCAAGGTCGTGCCCGTGGCCTGCGACGCCCAGGGCAACGTCGATCTGGCGGATCTGCGGGCCAAGGCCGAGGCGCACAGCGGCGATCTGGCCGCGCTCATGATCACCTATCCTTCGACCCACGGCGTTTTCGAGCCGACGATCAAGGAAATCTGCGCCGTCGTCCATCGGGCGGGCGGTCAGGTTTACATGGACGGCGCCAACATGAACGCGCAGGTGGGGCTGACCTCGCCCGGCCACATCGGGGCCGATGTTTGCCACCTCAATCTACACAAGACGTTCTGCATTCCTCACGGCGGCGGCGGCCCTGGAATGGGACCAATCGCAGTCGCGGCGCATCTGGCGCCGTTCCTTCCGGGTCATCCGCTGGCGTCCGACCTTAAGGGCGGCGTCGGCGCGATTTCGGCCGCGCCCTGGGGCAGCGCTTCGATCCTGGTCATCCCCTGGATGTACATTCGCATGATGGGCGCCGATGGACTTACGGCCGCCACCCGCGCGGCCATCCTCAACGCGAACTACGTGGCCAAGAGGCTCGACCGGTATTTTCCCGTGCTGTATCGCGGCGCGGGCGGATTGATCGCGCACGAGTGCATCGTGGACCTGCGGGGCTGGAAAAAGCACGGCATCGAAGCCGAGGATGCCGCCAAGCGGCTGATGGACTACGGCTACCACGCGCCAACGCTTTCCTTTCCGGTTCCTGGTACGTTTATGATCGAGCCGACTGAGAGCGAATGCAAAGCCGAGCTCGACCGGTTTTGCGATGCCATGATCGCGATCCACGGAGAAATGCAGGCGGTGGCCGACGGCGAGTCCGATCCGGCGAACAATCCGCTCAAGCACGCTCCCCACACCGCCAAGGTGGTTTGCGCGAACGAATGGGACCGGCCCTATTCGCGCGAATCAGCGGCCTTTCCCGCCCCCTGGACGCGCGAAAGCAAATTTTGGCCCGCGGTCGGCCGGGTGGACAACGTCTACGGCGACCGCAACCTCGTCTGCACCTGCGCGGGAATGGAAGCGTACGCCGAAGCCCAGGCTTAGAGGGTAAGGCGCGGAGCCTTCCAAGCCAGCTGTGCCAGTCTGGGTTCTTATGCTTGCTATTATCGCTGGGTGAACCCCGCTCGCTCACGCTCGCAGCCACAGTCTTGTAGCTGCGAG
>DAISJK010000223.1:0-2145 GCA_036821505.1 Opitutaceae bacterium | reverse complement strand
CAGTCTCTTAGCCTGAAAAGAAGGGCAGGATCGGTGTTTTCGATTGGATATGATGATCCGGACGACATCGTCGCGCACGTCTAAACGGCGGCGAGGCGCCCAATCTTTCAATTATTTAGCCGAGCCACGAAAATCGTGAGAGCCTTGACCCAGACTTTGACGCGGAGAACTATGTCCCTTATCGCGTCCGTTCCATGCCCTCGCCGACGAACCAATCAGTCAAACCCGTGCTTCTCGTGATCCGCGATGGGTGGGGCAGCAATCCCCATCCCGAGCAGGATTCTTTCAACGCCGTACACCTCGCCGACACGCCGTGCGATCACCGTCTCCATGCGAAGTATCCTTTCGCGCTGGTCAAGGCCAGCGGGATCGATGTCGGCCTGCCTGATGGGATCATGGGCAACAGCGAGGTGGGCCACGAGAATATCGGCGCCGGCCGGGTGGTGGAGCAGGAGTTGCTCCGCCTGAACAAGCTGTTCACAGAAAAGCGGCTGGCCGCGAATCCAGTCTGGCGGGCGGCGGTCGCGCGGGTCAAAGAGCGCCGATCGCGGCTGCATTTCATGGGGATCGCATCGGATGCGGGCGTCCACGGCATGCTCGAGCACCTCTACGGCATGCTCGGGCAGGCCAAAGAGGACGGCCTCGGCCGGGAGCAAGTCTTCGTCCATGCGTTCACCGACGGGCGGGACACGCCGCCGATGAGCGGCTTGGGATTCATTCGCCAGATCGAGGAGCGGTGCAAAACGATCGGCGTTGGCCGGATCGCCAGCGTGTGCGGGCGATTTTGGAGCATGGACCGGGACAATCGCTGGGACCGGGTGAGCAAGGCCTACCTCATGCTGACGGGCCGGAAGGCGGAGGCGACGGCCGCGAGCGCGGAGGCCGCGGTGCAGTCGTATTACGACCGGCCGATCGGAGATTCCCAAAAAGGAGACGAATTTGTCGTTCCGACCTGGATCGCGGGAGCGGATGGCAAGCCCCTTGCGCCTATCTCCGACGGGGACGCCGTCGTCTTTTACAACTACCGCGGGGACAGGCCGCGGGAGATCACCAAGGCTTTCGTGCTGGACGATTTCAAGGAATTCGACCGCGGCAAGAAACTGGATCTGTATTACGCCACCATGACCGAGTACGAGGCGGGCCTGCCCGTGAACGTGATCCTTCCCAAGCCCGAGAAGCTGAAAAATATCCTCGGTGAGGTGGTGAGCAACGCGGGTCTGCGGCAATTCCGCTGCGCGGAGACGGAAAAAAATCCGCACGTGACTTTCTTCTTCAACAACTATCGCAAGGATCCGTTTCCGGGCGAGGAGCGGATGTGCCCGCCCAGTCCCAAAGTGGCGACCTACGACCAGCAGCCGGAGATGTCGGCTGCCGAGGTCACGCGGCTGACGCGCGAGGCGATTCTTTCGGGCAAGTACGGCCTGATCGTGGTCAATTACGCCAATCCCGACATGGTCGGGCACACAGGGTCTCTGCCGGCCGCGATCAAGGCGGTGGAGGCGACGGACCGCGGGGTGGGCGAGCTTCTCGCAGCCCTGGAAAAAATGAATGGAAAAGCCCTGATCTGCGCGGACCACGGCAACTGCGAGCAAATGTGGGACCCCGTGCACAACGCGCCGCATACCTCACATACGCTCAATTTGGTCGAGGTGTTTGTGGTGGGGGAAGAGTTTGCCGCTGGGAAAACCAAGATGCGCGAAGGCGGCCGCCTGGCCGACCTTGCCCCGACCTTGCTCGCTCTGATGGGCCTGCCGAAGCCGGCTGAGATGACGGGACAGTCCTTGATTTTAGGGTAGCTCTAAGAGCTTGGCCTCGGCGTGGCGCTCCGTTACTGCTCTGCCTCTTTTCCATGCCGCGCTCACACCACTGTGCTCAATTGAACAAAGCCGATCTCGGCGCCAGCGTCGCCTTGAGCGGCTGGGTGGACTCCATCCGCGATCACGGCGGAATCATTTTTATAGATCTGCGCGACCGCAAGGGAATCACCCAGGTGAAGTTCGATCCACGGGTGAATGCCGAGCTCGGGGCGCGGGCGGCGGGCGTGAAACCCGAATCGGTCATCGCGGGCGCCGGCAAAGTCGTGCCGCGTCCGGCCGGGACGGTCAATTCCTCGCTGCCCACCGGCGAGATCGAGGTCGAGGCCGC
>DAISJK010000222.1:0-2197 GCA_036821505.1 Opitutaceae bacterium | reverse complement strand
GACCTTCGCATGCTCAACCGGCTGATGGGCAACTACCGGTGGTTCGCCCGCACGCTGCCGCCGCTTGTCCGTCCTGGAGAACGCGTGCTGGAATTGGGCGCCGGCATCGGCGAACTCGGGCTGCTCCTGGCAAAGCGCCGCATAGCGGTGGACGGAATCGATCTCTGGCCCCGACCGTCTACATGGCCCGCGGAAAGGGCTTGGCACCAGACCGACATCTGCTCGTTCGACGGATACGGGGAGTACCCCGTCGTCATAGCAAATCTGATATTGCATCAGTTCTCGGACGCCGCTCTTGCGAACCTAGGACGAACCCTGGCTCGCCGAGCGCGGTTGATCGTAGCTTGCGAACCCGAGCGTTCGGAGCGCAGTCGGGCATTGGTGGCCGCGGCGGCACCCTTCCTTCGCCTTAACCACGTGACCCGGCACGACGCCCGGGTGAGCATCGAGGCCGGTTTTCGAGGAGACGAACTTCCCATGGTGCTTGGGCTGGCCAGTGCTGGCTGGCAAATTGAATGCAAACCGATGGCACTTGGGGCCTATCGCATGGTCGCAATCAAGCGCCCATGACCCCCATTCGCCCTATCGAGATTATCGGCGGAGGACTCGCCGGCCTCTCGCTTGGATTGGCTTTGCGCCGCAGGGAAGTGCCCGTGACCGTATTTGAAGCGGGCGACTATCCCCGCCATCGGGTCTGCGGCGAGTTTATAGCCGGACTCTCGCCCCGCACCGTCGAAAAGCTCGGCTTAGGACCTTTCTTGCAGGATGCCCCGCGCCATCGCGACGTAGCTTGGTTTCACAGGGATGGCCTCGTCCGTGTCGAGCGCCTACCCTCGCCCGCGATCGGTTTGAGCCGTTATGAGCTCGATGCCCGGCTGGCGCGCGCTTTCGTGGAAGTTGGCGGCGATCTGCGCACCCATATGCGGGCGACGGACGTTTCGCCCAAGGACGGCCGCGTATTCGCTACCGGCCGACGGCCGGGGCGGTCGCCCTGGCTCGGGCTCAAGATTCATGTGCGAAAATGGCAATCCCTTCGCGGGCTCGAAATGCATCTGGGCGATCATGCCTATGTCGGAACGTCCGCGGTGGAAGGAGGCGAGGTCAACATCTGCGGGCTATTCAGGCGCCTCCCCATCCGAGCCCATGGCGCAGATCTGCTGATCGCCTACCTCAACGCCTCCGGACTCGCGGCACTCGCGTCGCGCGTGGCGGCCGCCGAACCCGATCCGGCTTCATTTTGCGCCATCGCCGCTTTTTCGTTCGACCACCGCGTGCCTCGCCGCGGGCAGCCGAGTGTCGGCGACGCCTGCGCGGTGATTCCACCGTTTACCGGCAACGGCATGGCCATGGCTTTTCAAAGCGCCGAGGCGGCCGTGGAACCTCTGGCCGCCTATGCCCACGGCGAAACGGCTTGGACGGAAGCGTGCCGGGTGATCCGGTCGTCACTGGGTAGGCAATTCCGGCTGAGGCTCGCTTCGGCCGGCCTGATTCATCCTTATCTGTTCAATCCCCGCCGCCAGTTCTGGCTGGTGGCGCTGAGCCGCGCTCGTCTCCTGCCGCTGCGCCCGATTTACGCCATGCTTCACTCGTAAGGATTATTTGAGGCCTCCGATGTATCTCCACGCTCTCGCCACCGCAGTTCCGGAAAGAGCATTCACCCAGGAACAATGCTGGGATCTCGCCTCGCGCTCTTCCGTCCGCCAGCGACTGAGCAGGCGGTCGATGCTGACCCTGCGCAGAATCTTGCGCGGCGACAACGGCATCGCCACGCGGCACTTTGCCGTTTCGGACATGGACCGGGTGTTCGATTTGACTCCCGACGAACTCAACGCGGAGTTCCGCACGGAGGCTCCCCGGCTGGCCGGCCGCGCCCTGCGGGCCGCTCTTGACCGCGTCGGCGTGGCGCCCGCGGAAATCGACGCCCTGCTCATCTGCACCTGCACGGGCTATCTCTGTCCCGGGCTCACAAGCTATGTGGCCGAGCAGATGGGCTTGCGCGGCAACGCGTATCTTCAGGACCTGGTCGGTTCGGGTTGCGGCGCCGCCATTCCGACGCTGCGCGCGGTCAGCCAAGTTCTCGCGGCGCAGCCCGACGCGGTCGTGGCCTGCGTGGCCGTCGAAATCTGCTCGGCCGCTTTTTACCTCGACGACGATCCCGGGGTGTTGATCAGCGCCTGCCTCTTCAGCGACGGAGCGG
>DAISJK010000221.1:0-2211 GCA_036821505.1 Opitutaceae bacterium | reverse complement strand
CTTCGGTTGGACCGACCAGATTCCGAGGCTGCTCATGACCCACCACGTGGTCGTGAGCAAAGCCGGAGGCGCGACGGTCCAGGAAGCCCTGGCCGCGAGGTGTCCGGTGATCGTCAATCAGATCGTCCCCGGCCAGGAAGAGGGCAACTACGAGTTGTTGAGGCGCCATGGCGTCGGCGCGCTGGCGCGGACCCCGGCGACTGTGCGCGATGCGCTGCGCGAAGCGTTCGCGGACCACGGGGCCGTCTGGCGGCGCTGGCGAAAGGCCCTCCATTCGCTGGCCCGCCCCGAAGCGGCCCGCCTCATCGCCGACCACGTGCTGGCCGCTACGGCGGAAAATGCATCCCATGCGACCATTCGAATCAAATAACGTCACGGCTTTCTCCCAAACGGAGCGCGTCCGCGAAAAAATCCGTTTTATCTTCAACCCTTGCTCGGGCCGGCGCCGACGCAACGCGTCCTTGCTTCCCGTGCTGCGCGATTTCATTTCGAACCGGGGTCTCGATGCCGAATTGACCGTGACCGAAGGTCCGGGCCATGCGACTCTCCTTGCGCGCGAAGCTGTGCAGGCGGGTTTTGGCCGGGTGGCCGCCGTTGGCGGCGATGGCACGGTGAATGAAATAGCACAGGCGCTGCGGCACACGCCGACCGCTCTCGCTTTCGTTCCCTGTGGATCGGGCAATGGACTCGCCCGATATCTCGGCCTTCCATCGGGGCCGGCGGGGGGGCTCGAACTGCTGGCTTCGGCCACGGGTCGCGTCGCCCTGATCGACATCGGCAGCGCAAACGGGCTGCCCTTTTTCAACGCCATGGGGATCGGACTCGACGCCGAGGTCAGCCGGAGATTCAACCGGCTCACCCGGCGGGGCATGCCGGCCTACGTGCGGACGGCGCTCGGCGCCTTTCTGCGGCATCGCCGCCAATCCTGCGTCATCACCGGCCCCAGCGGCCGCGAGACTTTGGACGTGATCCTGGTCGCCGCCGCCAATTCCGATCAGTATGGCAATGGCGCTTTCATCGCGCCCGGGGCGAGCATCGACGACGGGCTCCTCGATCTGGTCACCCTTGCGCCGGCGGGCGCGGTCGGCGCCCTGTTTCTGGGCGCCCGCCTTTTTCTCGGTTCGCTGCACCGCAGTTCGCTGGTGAAGCGGAGGCTGGGAGCGCGTTTCGTGATCGAGCGGCGCGAACCGGGCATCATCCACACCGACGGCGAAACCCATCCGGCCGCGGCCACCGTGGAGATCAAGGCCTATCCGCGCAGTCTCCGCGTCCTCGTGCCCACGAATTCCCGCGCGCACGCCAACGCGGAAGGCACCGGGGGATTCGTGATGGGCTGGGGATAGAAAGAATCAATGAAACTCAGGGTTCGCACGATCATCATTTCCGACGTCCACCTCGGCACGCCCGAGTGCAAGGTGCGCGAAGTGAATCATTTTCTGCGCCACGTGCGATGCGCCAAGCTCATCCTCAACGGCGACATCATCGACGGGTGGCAGTTGCGGCGGGCCGGCCAGTGGCGCAAGGGCCACACCCGTTTCGTCCGGATCGTGCTCAAGATGGTTGAGAAACGGGACACCGAGGTGGTTTATCTGCGCGGCAATCATGACGACGTCCTGGCCAAATTCCTGCCGCTGGATTTCGAAAGGCTGTCGATCGTTGAGGATCACGTTCATGAGGGCCTTCGCGGCCGCTACCTGGTGCTGCACGGCGATGTTTTCGACACGATCACGAGCAAATTCGTGTTCCTCGCCCATGTCGGGGATTGGGGCTACCAGATATTGCTCAGGCTGAACCGCGCCTACAATATATGGCGCGCTTGGCGCGGACTCGAATACTGGTCGCTGAGCAAAGCCATCAAGGCGCGGGTCAAGTCGGCGGTGAGTCATGTTTCCAATTTCGAGAGCCATCTCGCCCAACTTGCCAAGGAGCGCGGGTGTATCGGTGTGATTTGCGGGCACATCCACACGCCGGCCGATAAGATGATCGGCACCATTCACTATTTGAACAGCGGCGACTGGGTCGAAACCCTCACGGCGATCGTCGAGCACTGGGACGGGCGCTACGAACTGATCGATTTTGTCAGCTTCTGCCGGCAATTTCCGATGCCGGAAGAGGAGGAGCCGGAGCACGCCGCGGAAACGCCGGAAAGTGAAATCCGGCCGGAATCCGAGCGCGTCGTGAACTAGCGAGTTCCCGGGAACCCCACTCGCT
>DAISJK010000220.1:0-2215 GCA_036821505.1 Opitutaceae bacterium | reverse complement strand
AATGCGAAGGCGCATCGCGACTATTTTGTCGAAGAGCGCTTCGAGGCCGGCATCCAGCTTCGCGGCACGGAGGTGAAATCCATCCGCTCCGGGCAGGCTCAGATTTCAGACGCGTTCGGGCGCTTCGAAAAGGGCGAGTTGTGGCTGCACAACGCCCATATCGAGCCCTATGCATTCGCGAGTCTGGACAATCATAGCGTGCGCCGGCCGCGCAAGCTGCTGCTGCACCGCCACCAGATACGCAAGATCGCCCAGGCGCTGCAGACCGGAGGGCGGACGCTGGTGCCCTTGCGGCTTTATTTCAAGGGCGCCCTGGTCAAGGTCGAGCTCGGGCTTGGCGCCGGCAAGAAACTCTTCGACAAGCGAGAAGACCTGAAGAAGAAGGCAGAGATGCGCGAAGTGAAAAAAGCCCTCAAATTCCGGCGCGGATGAATATGAAACAAACGATCGTCACCCTGGATCTGGAGGGGGTGCTTGTGCCGGAAATCTGGATTGCCGTGGCGGAAAAGACGGGGCTATCCGAGCTTCGCCGCACCACCCGGGACGAACCCGATTACGACAAGCTCATGCGGGGCAGGCTGGCGATTCTCAATCGTGAGGGCCTCAAGCTGGCCGATATCCAAAAGATAATCGACGGGCTGCGGCCATTGGACGGTGGCAGGAAATTTCTCGACGAACTCCGCTCGCTGGCGCCGGTCATGATTCTGTCCGACACCTTCGAGCAGTTCGCGCAGCCGCTCCTGCGGCAGCTCGGCTGGCCCGCGCTGCTTTGCCACCGCCTGGTGGTCGAAGACGGCAGAATCGCGGATTATCGAATTCGATTGCCGGATCATAAGCGGGAGGCGGTGGCTGCGTTCAAGCGGATGAACTACAAGGTCCTGTCGGTCGGCGACTCGTTCAACGACACGAGCATGCTTGCCGAGGCCGACACGGGATTTTTGTTCCGCGCGCCGGAAAACGTGAAGCGGGCGTTTCCGCAATTCATGAAGTCGGAAGAGTACGCCCACTTGCTCGCCGCGATCAAAAGCCTGCTCTAGCGCCGTGCTTCATGTTGTTCTGGTCGCGCCGGAGATTCCCCAGAATACCGGCAATGTGGGCCGCATGTGCGCCTTGTCCGGCTCGCGGCTGCACCTGATCCATCCGCTTGGCTTCAAGATCACGGACCGCCAGCTCAAGAGGGCCGGCATGGACTATTGGCGCTCGCTGGACGTGCACGAGTACACGGACTGGAAAACATTTCGCGCAAGCGCCGAAGCCCCTTCGCGGCTATGGCTCTTCACCACCAAGGCCGAAAAAAGTTTTTGGGACGTATCTTTTGCCGATGGCGACGGATTGGTGTTCGGCAACGAGGGCTCCGGCGTGCCGGATTGGCTGCACGAGGAGCTGCGCGACAGGCGGATTAAAATTCCGCAGTCAAACCCCGCGCTGCGCTCGCTGAACCTGAGCACCGCGGCCGGCATCGCGACCTACGAAGCGCTGCGGCAGATCAAATTTCCTCCGCTCTGATGCACGCCACTTCGCGGCCGGAGTGAAGTTCAAGAAGCGGAACGGTCGTCTTGCACCGCTCTTGCGCGTAGGGGCAGCGTGGATGGAAAGGGCAGCCGCTTGGCGGATCGATCGGCGACGGCGGTTCGCCCGGCAGCACGATGCGCTGGCGGCGGCGCTCGATATCCGGGTCCGCGACCGGAATCGCGCTGACCAGCGCGCGGGTATAGGGATGAATGGGCCGCTCGATCACCTCGGCAGCCCGGCCGAGCTCGACGATCCTGCCGAGATACATCACGGCGATCCGGTCGGAAATGTGCTTAACCACAGAAAGGTCATGCGCGATGAAGATCAGGCTGAGGCCGATCTTTCGGCACAGTTCGGAAAGGAGGTTCAGAATCTGCGCCTGGATCGAAACATCGAGGGCGGACACCGGCTCGTCCGCGATGATGACCTTGGGCTGGAGGGCCAGCGCACGGGCGATGGCGATCCGCTGGCGCTGGCCGCCGGAAAACTCGTGCGGATATTTGCGCAGAAAGCGTGGAGCAAGACCAACCAGGCGCATGAGCTCGGCTACGCGCGCGGGGACCTCGGCGCGCGGACAGACTCGATGCACGATGAGCGGCTCGGCCAGCGCCGCATAGACGGTCAGGCGCGGGTTGAGTGAAGCGTAAGGATCTTGGAAAACCATTTGCAAGTAGCGGCGGGACCGGCGCAGCTCCCGCAGCAG
>DAISJK010000219.1:0-2216 GCA_036821505.1 Opitutaceae bacterium | reverse complement strand
CGTCTTGTTGCTTTCCGGAGGCGAGAAGGCGCTCACCGCGCTCGCCCTGCTCGTCGGCATTTTCCAGTACACGCCCAGCCCCTTCTGCATCCTCGACGAAGTGGACGCGCCGCTGGATGAGGCCAACATCGGGCGTTTCACCGAACTAGTAAAAGAAATGAGTATCAAGACCCAGTTCGTCCTCATCACTCACAGCAAAAAGACCATGAGCATCGCGCCCGTGCTTTACGGCGTGACCATGCAAGAGCCCGGCGTATCGAAACTGGTTTCAGTGCGCTTCGGAGCGGCGTAGCTCAATTCGCATCTGGAACGACGGAAGGTTGCGTTCTGTTTTGGCACCTTTCGACAAGGAGAGTGAATTCCTTGGTATCCAGGCCATGGAATCTGGCATCTAATCGCCAGAAGGGAGTTGCATGTCGGTTTTCGACGAGAAATATCGAGTCGTGGGCGTCGAGCGCGACCGACTGCTCCTGCGTGGAGTTCACAGCGGTGATGTGCTCACGATTGTCAACTCCGAACCTGCGATTCCTCTCACCCAGGAAGAGTATCCGGTAGGCAAACTGATTGCTCTATCGGACCCATCCAGCACGCCTCTTAATTAAAGCCATCCACAAGATCCCAGCTGACGAATAATAAAGCGCGACGGCGCCTTTTTGTGACCTTCGAAACTTCGTGAATCAGCATCGTACTCGCGAAACCAGGGGCAGTAGAGTTAATCTAAATGACAGAATAGTTGAGGAGGGTGTGTGCGCTGCGGACGATGCGGCAACGAGAACGACGTCGCCAACCGCTTTTGCGGAATGTGCGGAGCGTCTCTGGTGGCGACAACTGCGCCTGCTGGGCGAGTACAGGCCGCTGTGGCGCCGCCGGAAAGCGTTGCGCCACCGAAGGTAGCCCCGGTTCCGCCACCGGTTCCGGCGCCATCCGCGCCCCCGCAAAGCGACAAGTCGACCATCCCCGACCCTGCCCAATTCCGCCGAGCTAACCTAGACTCGCATTCGCCACGGCCTCGCACCGAGACTCGCACAAACGAAATCCTGACAGACGACGTTCGGCCGAGCGCGGGACCGGTGATCACGGGGCACTCATTTCTTGGCTTAAACACTCCCGGCCCCGCTGTCAATCGTGGTGCTGAGCCTGACGCTCTACGGCCGTCTTCGAATGTGGACTATCTCCTCGATGATGAGGAAGAACCGAAGCGGAGCGGGGGCAAGCTGGTTTTTATCGTCGTGGCGCTGGCGCTGGCGGTGGGAATGGGCTACCTACACTTCAAGGAAGCGGGCTTCGATGGCCTGATCCCGGACAAGAAGCCAGTGGCGACGAAGCCATCGTCGGACACCGCGCAGAGCCCGGATTCCGGCGCGGCGGCGGCGGGGGCAACGCCGAACAGCGCTTCTCCCTCAGCTGGGGTTAGCAATAACGGGACGCCTCCGGCCGCCGGTGACGCAGCGACTCCGGCGCTACCAGTTCCGCAGTCGCCGGCACAGTCCGCTCCGCCTCAGACCGCTCCCGCGACTTCTCCGGCCGCAGCTGCTTCGCAAACCCCTCCCACTACTGCGCAGACGGCTCCTGCTACTAGCGCCCCTGCTCAGGCGGCTCCGTCGCAAGCTCAGCCTGTCGATCCCAACTTGCCTGCTGGGGCAGCGGCGCCAGCGGCTTCTGGTCCCGACCAGCAACCGACTGCGATGGCGGGGGCACCGCCTACGGCAAAAGCGACAGTCCCCGCGCCTATATTGGCGAAGCCTCCGGCGGCGAAGCCAATCGATCCCGTGAGCAACGCGGAACACTACATTTATGGACGCGGGGTGCGCCAGGACTGCGATCACGGCCTGCGGCTCCTGAAGCAGGCCGCGGATGAGTCCAATGCGAAGGCGATGATTTCGATGGGCGCGCTCTATTCGACGGGAACCTGCACACCGCGGGACTTACCCACGGCCTACCGATGGTTTGCACTGGCTCTGCACAAGGAACCAGACAACCAGGCGCTGCAGGATGACCTGCAAAAATTGTGGAGTCAGATGACGCAGCCGGAGCGCCAGCTAGCCATCAAGCTGAGCCAGTGAGCGGAGATCTCCCGTGTCGGCTCTTTTATAGCGGTCGCCACATGACCCTGATCTTGGCAAGATGAACTTATCTTTACTGCTCTTTCTCCGCTTGAACCGCTCCAGGTAAACACAGCACCTATTTGTCCAGGACTACCGTGGCTTTCGGGGCCT
>DAISJK010000218.1:0-2243 GCA_036821505.1 Opitutaceae bacterium | reverse complement strand
GGCCGGGCTGGCCGAGGAACTGAAGAGCCGCGCGGCGGAGCGGGACGGGCTGAAATTCGCCTATGCCGTTGTTTCCGCCGAAACGCCCGAGGCTCTGCGCGCGCTGGGCGCCCAGGTGCTGGCGCGGCTCGGCGAGGGCGTCGTCGTCCTCGGCGCCGCCTTCGGTGACAAGGCGACCGTGGTCGCTTTCTGCTCGTCCACCGCGGTGCATGCTGGCTATCAGGCCGGCAAGATCGTAAGCGAAATCTCTCAGAAGCTCGGAGGCAAGGGCGGCGGCAAACCCGATTTCGCCATGGGCGGCGGCCGGGAAGTGGCCAAGCTGGCGGATGTTTTGCGGATTTAGCCAGCAGGCGGACTCGCCACGAGACCTCTTCCGTGGCAAATTGGCATCCCCATGGTAGCTCCTTCAGGCATGCCTGAATCGGTCGTCCTGCTGGCTTTCAACCCGAGCAATCAGCTGGCCGTGCTTCGAACCGGCGGGAAGATGGGGCTGCCGTTCATCGGGGACGATCTCGCCGCCGCGGAAGCCGCGCTTAGTTCGGTGTTTGCGGAGCACACCCCGCCGCGGGAGGTGTTTTCATTTGAAAGCGCCGGCCGCCGGCGCCGGGTATTTCTAACCCAGATCGCAGACCCCAGCGGCGGTGAATTCATTCCGCTCGAACGTTTGGAAGGCGAACGGGCTTCGCTTCGGCCCGAGTTGGCCGACCTGCTGCCGCGTCTCGATCCGCATCTTCTCGCCATCCCCTACCTTCACCTGGGCGAGAACGATTTTATCTACAAATTCCGGCCGGAACCCGAGCGCAACACTTCCATTTATGCGCAGGACGCCGCCGCCGACGCGCTTTACCAATCGCGCCTTTGCGCCGCCATCAAGGCCCTGGCCCGGCGGCACGAGCGCACCGCGGCCGCGCCGGTCACGCTCGATTTTGGGGCGGTGAGCTACGTGATTCCGAGTCATTTCGGATTCTGCCTCGGGGTTAAGAATGCGATCGAACGCGCCTACGAAACCTTGGCCGCAAATCCCGGGAGACGGGTGTTCATGCTCTCGGAGCTGATCCACAATCCTTTCGTCAACGAGGATCTTTTGCGCCGCGGCCTGCGCTACCTACAGACCGATAAAGGGGTGCCCTACACGGCAAACGGAGAGCTTCTTTGGGATACCCTGACTCCGGACGACATCGTCATCATTCCCGCTTTCGGGGCGACCGACGAGGACAAGCGCCGCCTGGTGCGAAAAGGCCTGGCTGTTTGCGCCTACGATGCCACCTGCATGCTGGTGGAAAAGGTCTGGAAGGCGGCGCGGACCTACGGCCGCGACGGCTACACCGTGGTTATCCATGGCAAGCATGAGCACGAAGAAACCAAGGCCACTTTTTCAAACACCCGCCGCCACGCGCACGCCGTCATCGTGCGCAATCTGGAGGAGACGCGCCAGCTCGGCGAAGTGATCGCGGGCGGAGACGGGCGGCGGTTCTACGAACTGTTTGCCGGCAAGCACACGCCTGGCTTCGACGTCGGCCGCCACCTCCAGCGCGTCGCCGTGGTCAACCAGACCACCCTGCTGGTCAACGAGACGCGGGAGATCATCGCCTACCTGCGCGAGCTGTACGCGGACACGTTCGGGCCCGACGCCCCGGGCCAGCCGCCGCGAGTCGGGGGAAGCGGCCGCAACGACACCCTGTGCTACGCGACGCAGGTCAACCAGGACGCCCTGGCCCGCGCCCTGGGAGAGCCGCTCGACGCCGCTTTCGTGATCGGCGGCAAGAATTCCTCAAACACCTATCAGCTCTATCGCCTGTGCGAGCAAGAGCTCGGCGAGCGGGCGTTCTTCATACAGAGCGAGGCCAATATTCGCTCACGCTGCGAGGTGGATCATTACGTCTTTCCGGCCAAGGGCTCGGGCCAGGCCGGTCACACCGAGACCCGCGCCCTCTGGAACGATGACGGCCCCAAGCGCGTGCTGGTCACGGGGGGAGCGTCCTGTCCCGACGGGATCATCCAGCAGGTCATCATCCGCATCAACGGATTCTTTCCGCCGGAAAAGCTGCGGAAGCCGGACGATGTCCTGGCCGATCTAGTTTAGGCGCGGACGCTGCGCCGCATGGTGCGCGACGCTCCGGCCAGGGCCGCGACACCCAATCCGAGAAGCAACAGGGTGGAAACGCGATCCGGCACGCTCTGGGGGGTCACCGAGACATTGGCGATGACTCCGTCCTCGCTGTACGTATTATTGAAAAATTGGT
>DAISJK010000217.1:0-2312 GCA_036821505.1 Opitutaceae bacterium | reverse complement strand
CTGAGACGTTCGCGGTATGGATGACACCGCGCTCCAACTGGCGCAAGCGGTACAAAGGCTGGGGCGCGATGAAGAAGCTCGTCTACATGGATCGCATCGGGCGCAAGCTCCGCGACGCGGATCCGGTGGTGGCCATCGGCGATACCGATATCACCGTTGACGAAATGGATGTGACGGTCGGCGAGTTTTATCAGCGCGCTCTCGATCAGCAACTCATCCCCGGCGAGCTTCCCTTCGACACCGACCTGCGCGACATCTTCACCGCATCGAAGCAGCGCAGGAATAACGTTCGTCCGGCGGTCGATCTGCTTCGCGAAAACCGCAAGGTCCTGGTGGACAAGGTGACGTACTGGACCGGTGTGCAGCGTCCCCTGGTGAAGAAGCTGGTGGAAACCATTGAAGCGAAGGTCAGAGACCTGGGACTCCGCGCCGACATAAAATGTGAAAGAGAATACTTAACCGAAGTCAGCGTGTACGCGACCGCTCTGGCGATGAACTACATCACTCGGGGCAAGTTCATTCAGCCCTGACTGGCATTGTGAATCCGCCGCGAGCGGCCGCTGCACGTCGTACGAAAAAATCATAGGGGCATCATGCCGAACCTGAAAGTAACGATCCTGCACGACGTTTGGGAGGAGGGCCCGCCGGAGCCGGAGCCGGAGCCCGTGAAGGCGCCGCGCGGCAAAAGCGGCAAGCCTCGCAAGAAGAAAAAAGATCCGCTCCACGACCGCGAAGAAATCTTCGAGGCGTTGGCTAAACTCGGGCACGAGCCCTCGTATTACATTCTCGACGGCAAGAACCAGTCGCTGCTGGCGCTGGCAAAATGCGGCGCCGACCTTGTCTTCAATCTCACCGAGTCGTACGCCGGCGACGACACCATGGACAAGAACATCGCCTCCTATCTGGAACTGCTGCACGTCCCCTACACCGGCAGTGGCCCGCAGGCGCTCTACCTTGCCCAGGACAAGGCGATCGCCAAAAAAATCTTCGACTTTCACAGGATCAAGACCCCGGACTTCGCCGTCTCCTACAAAGGCCGCACCGATCACTCGCACGACATCGAGTTTCCGCTGATCGTCAAGCCTGTCTCCGAAGATGGATCGATCGGCATCGACAGCGGCTCCCTGGTCGACAGCGTGAAGGAGCTGATGGAGCGCATCCACTACATCCACGAAGAATTCGACAGCCCCGCTCTCATTGAGGAGTACATCGAAGGCCGCGAAATCTACGCCTCCATTCTTGGCAACGATAACCCCGAGGTGCTCCCGTTGATTGAGCTCGACCTCTCCAAACTACCCAAGGGAACCCCGCGGATCGCCGGCCAGGACGTGAAGTTCGATCACGAGACCGAGGCCTACAAGATGACGAAATCCGCGCCGGTGGAAGACCTCGATGAGGAGACCACCAAAAAGCTGCAGGACACGGGGCTCGCCGCGTATCGCGCCCTCGGGTTACGCGACTACGCCCGCATTGACATGCGGCTGAACAAGAAAGGCCAGGTCTACGTCATCGAAGCCAACCCGAACCCGTGGCTCTCCAGCGTCGCCGAATTCACCATGGCAGCCAAAAAAGCCGGCTACTCGTACACCGACGTGATCGATAAGCTGGTGGAATTGGCCCGGGCCCGGTCGCTGTAGTCCGGGACCCGTACCGCCGCCGCAGTCATCGATACCCCTGGCCAAGCCGGGCGCATCGTCGGACTCAAATTTCACCTCCGAACCGTTACAAATTCCGGACCCTCGAGCACCGCGAATACCCACCCTCCCTTATAATCTCGACTCATCCCCCATAAATAACGACACGGGCACTGCATGGCAGGAATGGCGTTGGCCCCAGGCCACTACGAACGCTTGACACTCGTTTTCGCCACCAGCGACGACGCCGCGCTTACTGACATTGGGCAGGAGCTAGCCCCGGCATTTTTCATCAGCGTGGCTCCCGATCCGAGCGCGCTCTTCCAAAGCCTCCAGGAGCACGCTCCGGAAATCGTCGTCATCGATCTGGACACGATCGTCCCGGAACACCCGGAGGTTTTCGACTGGGTCGCCTCGGTGCGAAAGTCGGCGCCCCAAACTCTGCTCATCGTCATCTCGCGTACACCTCTGCGCAATGCGCGGCAGCAGACGAAAAAGGCAGGCGGGGACGAATTCCTGCTGGCCCCCGTCGACTTTTCCGAGCTGCGTGAATATCTGCTGGAAGCCGGCGAAGAGCGAAGGCGCAGAAACGAATCGCTGCTGCTGCGCGAGGAGATCAGCCAGAAGAATTCGTTCTGCGGCATGATCGGCGGCAGCGAGGCCATGCAGCGCGTTTAT
>DAISJK010000216.1:0-2330 GCA_036821505.1 Opitutaceae bacterium | reverse complement strand
GTCGCTTTTGCCGAGGGCCATCATATGCCACTGAGCGGCATGGCAGACACCGGGGGGGCTGAATGGGCGCAGACGGGCGATGAGGTCACCCTGCTCGTCACGCGCTATCGCGATTCCAATTGCGAACAATGGCTGGCCCGCGTGCGCTTGGACAGCCTCACCCTTGCCGAGTGGTTTGGAAAACCCCGACCCGACGCGGTCGTCTATTCCGGCACCGGCAGAACACTCCGATTCGGCTACGCTCCCGCAGCGCTGCGAGTCGCTTTCGCCGGGCCCTTCGAAGCTGCCGCGACGACCGGCCATCCCTCGTCAGCACAGGACGTAAAGGACGAACGGCTTGTCACCAACGCCCAGTTTCTGAGCTACGGCCTCGACGAATTCTGCCGGGTCAAGTTGAAGGAGGCTCGATTGAGAACCGAGGGAGCGTTGAAAGGACCCGGTGTGTATTATAGCAGCTACCCTCCCCCGCCTGAAGCCCTGGCAAATTCAAAACGCGTTGCGAAGCTGCTACAACTCACTGAAGCCGAAGATCGGATCACCGGGGGATGCTGGTATCCCATCAGCTCCTTTGTGGAAACGGTGACCGCGGTGCCCGATTTCAAGTTTGTGCTCCTGCCCGTTGTGGACTTCCCGTCGATCTGGTCCGTCATCAAGAATCTCGGCATTTACAGCAGCTGGAATTTCGGCGGCTACCAAGTGGAAGTGCACCCCTTTGCAGATACCGGCCTGCCGCTCTATCACTTCTCACTTCTGCTGTACGTCAACGGACACCCCGCGATCAACGCGGTCGTCGCTGTGGTTGCGCCCCGGCCTCCCCTGGAAGTGTGCGCCGGTATCGTCGGCATTTACGCCGAAAGCCCAGCCCACCCCGCTCAGCGCCTCTTCATCCAGGCAATCGCGAGCCGCCGGCCTGGCCTGCGTGAGATCGATGGAGCCAAGTTTGGCTCTTTGCCATGATCTCCCGCCGCACTTTTCTCAAAGCGAGCCTTGCGGCTGTCGGCTTCGCCCGATGGGCGTCGGACGCGCTGGCAAAGGCGTCGCAACCGGGCACCGTTGTCGATTTCGACGTGCCGGCAGGCGCCTGCGACTGCCACGTGCACATCTTCGGCGATCCGCGACGTTTTCCGTTTTCACCCGCGCGCACCTACACGCCCGAGTCGGCGTCGGTGGGCGAGCTGCGCGCGTTGCACCAGGCGCTTCACCTCGACCGCGTCGTCGTCGTGCAGCCAAGCGTGTACGGCACGGACAACGCATGCATGCTCGACGCGCTTCACCAGCTCGGCGCCAATGCCCGCGGTATCGCTGTGATCGATGCGCAGATGCCGGAGGCCGCGCTCGATGAAATGGAACGCGCGGGCGTTCGCGGCATAAGGCTGAACCTGACCCAGAGCGGCGTCACGGATCCATCCGTGGCCCGCCGGCGATTTCAGGCGGGGGTCGAGCTGATCAAGGGCCGTGACTGGCACATCCAAATCTACACGCGGCCGGCCGTCGTCGAAGCCATCCACGATCAGGTGCTGGCTTCTCCCGTTCCCGTGGTCTTCGATCATTTTGGCGGCGCGGTCGCGGCGCGCGGCTTGGGGCAGCCGGGGTTTGGCGCTTTGGTAAACTTGCTAAGCGCCGGAAAGGCCTACGTCAAAATCTCAGGGGCGGCCGATGTGGTTTCAGTCCAGGCGCCCGACTACCCGGACGTGGCGCCATTTGCCAGAGCACTCGTCGCCGCGAATTCCCAGCGTGTCCTCTGGGGGACAAACTGGCCTCATCCCAATTCAGCGAATCCCCGCAGCCGCACGGACATCTCCCCGCTGCAACAAACCGATGACGGGCGGGTTTTTAACCTGCTGGCGGAATGGGTTCCGGACGCTCCGACTCGTCGGGAAATCTTGGTGGAGAATCCCTCGAGACTCTACGGATTTTGAGGCTCCGGAACGGCGCGGTAGGCTGGGTCCAGCTTGGCGGCGATTCTCAGGTGTTCCAGCGCCTTGTCCCGCTTTCCGATCCTTAAGTAGGCCATCGCCAGACGGAAATGCGCGGGCGCAAAATCCGGCGCTATCCGCACAGCCTGCTCATAGTGTCCGATGGCTTCGGGCAGATGGTCCGGCATTGCTTCGAGCATCACGCCAAGATCGTAATGCGCGGCGGCATAATTCGGATCGATCCGCACCGCCTCGAGATACTGGCCGATCGCATCGCCACGCCGTCCGGGCATAAGGGCCAGATCGTAGGCCAGCTTGAGATGCCAGTGGGCTTGCTTGGGATTGAGGCGCAAAGCTTGCTCATAGTGGGCGATGGCGTCCGGGCGCCTGCCCGGCAGGCGATCCAACGCCACC
>DAISJK010000215.1:0-2348 GCA_036821505.1 Opitutaceae bacterium | reverse complement strand
TGCTCCATGCGCGGGCGGAACCGCGCCAGCCCATGGCGAAGAAGCCATAAACCCGGGCCCTCATCATGCGGTTGGCGGAGGCGAAGCGGTCGCGCAGCGTGGCCAGGTCCGGGATCATGCCCACGTACCAGAACAGCACCGAAACCGTGCCGTAGGTGGAAACCGCGAAGACGTCCCATTCCAGCGGCGAACGGAAGTTCTGCCAGATCTGATTATAGTTCGGCAGGGGGAACAGGAACCAGGCGTACCAGACGCGCCCGACGTGAAAGACGGGGAAGATGCCGGCGCAGACCACCGCGAAGATGGTCATCGCCTCTGCCGAGCGGTTGATCGAGGTGCGCCACTTCTGTCGCAGGAGGCAGAGAATGGCCGAGATCAGCGTGCCGGCATGGCCGATGCCGATCCAGAAAACGAAATTTACGATAGGCCAGCTCCAATTGACCGGCGAGCGGTGCCCCCAGACACCGATGCCGGTGGAGACCACATAGGTGATTCCCGCGACGGTGAATGAGGCGACGAAGCACGCCACCCCGAAACACCACCACCACCACGCCGGGGTCTTGCCCTCGACGATGCCGCAGATCTTCTCCGTGATCCATGAGAAGCTGCGGTTATTCTCGACCAGCACGCGGCGCGGAAAATCGGCGGGGCGGACTTCCTTGAGGATCGTCGGTTCGGCGGATGAGGACATCAGCCGTGGCCCTCCTTGGCGGGTTCACCGGGTTCGTTGGATCCAGGCGGCCGGTTTTTCATCTCGTGCTCGACCCGGCTGAGGGGCAGTTCGTGATAATCGGGCATGCGAGGGTTCGGATTGCGCAGCTTGGCGAGATAGGTCGTGCGCGGGCGCGTATTCAGGTAGCCGAGCAGGCTGTAGTCCTGCGAACGGGCCTTGGCCTGCGAAACCCCGCTTTGCGGATCGAGAATGTTGCCGAACACGATCGCATCCACCGGGCACGCCTGCTGGCAGGCGGTTTTGATCGTGCCGTCGGGCACCACGACGTTGCCCGGAGTTCCGGCCTGAGCCATCTTCACCTTCCACTGGATCTTGGCGTTTTCGATGCGCTGCACGCAGTAGGTGCACTTTTCCATGACGCCGCGCATGCGGATCGTCACATCGGGATTCTTCACCATTTTGACGAGTTCCGGCATGCCCTCCGGCCCGAGCGGACCCATGTAAAGGCTGTCGAGCTGACGCTGGTTGAAGTCGAAGTAGTTGAAACGGCGGACCTTGTAGGGGCAGTTGTTGGCGCAGTACCGCGTGCCGACGCAACGGTTGTAGGCCATGACATTGAGCCCTTCGTCGTCATGGACCGTCGCGTTGACTGGGCAGACCATTTCGCAGGGGGCGAGTTCGCACTGCTGGCAGTTGACCGGCTGCAGGGAAATTTGCGGATCTTCAGGCAGCTCGCGGTTGCCTTCCCCGCCGAAAGCGGCGCTGTCGGCGCGCCCGTCAGAATAATACCGGTCGATGCGGATCCAGTGCATCTCGCGGCCGCGGAGCACCTGGTCTTTCCCGACAATAGGAATATTATTCTCCGACTGGCAGGCGACGACGCAAGCCTGGCACCCGATGCAGGTGTTGAGGTCGATGCTCATCCCCCACTGGTGTTTCCCGTCGAACGGCGGGGTGCGGTAGAGCGAGTTGCCGCGCGGAATCAAAGTGGCCTGCTGCGCCGGCGTCATTTGTTCGCCCGCCTCGCCCAATACCGGAGGGGTTTCCGATTCCATCCCGATCTCCTTCACGAATCCGGGATTCGACTGATATTCGCTGAAATTGGCCTCGCGGATGATTTCGCGGCCCTCCATCGACCAATGCCATTGGGTGCCGGCGAGCTGCATGCGTTCGCCTGTTATTAAAAGGGTCCCGCCGGTGGCGATGTGAGGCGCGGCGCCGGTGCGGACCGAATAGGCGCTGAATCCCGACTCGCGGCCCACCCGGCCCGTCGCGGCGCGGCCGTAGCCGAGGGGAAGGACCACGGTGTAGTTGGCCAGCCCCACTTGGATATGCAGCGGCGCGCGGACTTTGCGGCCGGCCAAAATCAGTTCGGCGACGGGGGCTGTCTCCTTGCCCTTCACGAAATTCTCTTCGTCCTTGCGCGCGACCTGCACCAGCGAATCAGGCGAGTCGACGCCAAGCTCCTTTGCGAGCCGCGGGCTGATGAGGATGGCGTTGTCCCAGGTCAACCGCGTGATCGGGTCCGGACATTCCTGAAGCCAGCCGTTGTTGATGAAGCGGCCGTCGTCCACCTTGTGGTCAGCGACGAAGCGCACCTCGAGGCTTTCCTTGGAAAAGGCCGGAGACGGCGCCGCCCCGGCCAGCAGGCGCGCCATGCCGCCGCCGTCGAACT
>DAISJK010000214.1:0-2349 GCA_036821505.1 Opitutaceae bacterium | reverse complement strand
GCGGCGCTACCAGGGTCAGATTGTCGCCGGCCCGAACCGAAAGCTGCTCGGCGAGCCGCGCCCCGATGGCGATGCCCTGCCCGTCGTCGAAGCCGGCGAGCGTGCCCTGCTTGATGTTCTTCGACACCTGAGTGAGCTTGGCCAGATCGGCGCCGCGCATGCCGCGGACGACGACGCCGGACGCATTGAAGGGCGACGAGGCCAGCGCCTGGCCTTCGACCAGCGGTGCGGCGAGATAGATGCCCGGAACCTTCGACACGCGATCGGCGACGGCGGCGTAGTCGGTCAGCGGGGATTCCAGCGGCTGGATCAGGAGATGGCCGTTGAGCCCCAATATCTTGGTCAGCAGCTCCTGGCGAAACCCGTTCATCACCGCCATGACGATAATCAAGGTAGCGACGCCGAGCATGATGCCGAGGAACGAGAACCCGGCGATGACCGAGATAAAGCCCTCTTTGCGCCGCGCCCGCAGATAGCGCAGCGACAGCATCCACTCGTAGGCCGAAAAGGGATGGGTGCCGGTCGGATCGGCCATTTATGTCTGGTCCCCGTGAGTACCCCGAGTTTCACACGATTCTGGCGGTTTCAAGCCGCATCAATTCGCGTCAAACCGTCGCCGCGCACAGCTTCATGCGCTCACGCGCACGACGGCGTCAGCCGCGGTCATGAGTTCCCGCTGTCCATCGGCCCGCCGCTTCACCTCGACTTTGCCCTCGGCGAGGCTGCGCGGTCCGACCAGGATCTGCCAGGGAACGCCGATCAGGTCGGCGGTGGCGAATTTCGCGCCGGGCCGCTCGTCGAGGTCGTGATAGAGGGTGTCGACACCGTTGCCGGTGAGCGCGGCATAAAGCTCCTCGCAGGCTTTGTCGGTGTCGGCCCCGCCCTGTTTCAGGTTGAGGATCATGACCTTGAAGGGGGCGACCGGTTCCGGCCAGACGATGCCGGCCTCGTCGTGGGAGGCCTCGATGATGGCCGCCACCAGCCGGCTCGGCCCGATGCCGTAGGACCCCATATGCACCGGTCGCTCGATGCCGTCGTGGCCCGTCACGACGGCCTTCATCGGCTCGGAATATTTGGTGCCGAAATAGAAAATGTGGCCGACTTCGATGCCGCGCGCCGAAACGCGCTTGTCGGACGGCAGCGCCTCGAAGGCCGCCACGTCGTGCTTCTCCGAGGTGGCCGCGTAGAGCGAGGTCCACTTATCCACAATAGACTGCAGGCGGCCGACATGGGTGAAGTCCACGTCGGGTCCGGGAACATCGAAACCCAGATAGTCGCGGTGGCAGAACACTTCGCTCTCGCCGGTCTCGGCGAGGATGATGAATTCGTGGGACAGGTTGCCGCCGATCGGGCCGCTTTCCGCCACCATCGGGATCGAGCGCAGCCCCAGCCGGGCAAAGGTGCGCAAATAGGCAACGAACATCCGGTTATAGGCGTGCTTGGCGCCTTCGAAATCGAGGTCGAACGAATAGGCGTCCTTCATCAGGAACTCGCGCCCGCGCATCAGCCCGAAGCGCGGCCGCACCTCGTCGCGGAACTTCCACTGGATGTGATAGAGATTGAGCGGCAGGTCTTTGTAGGACCGCACATAGCTGCGGAAGATCTCGGTGACCATTTCCTCGTTGGTCGGCCCGTAGAGCATGTCGCGCTCGTGCCGGTCCTTGATCCGCAGCATCTCCTTGCCATAGGCCTCGTAGCGGCCGCTTTCGCGCCAGAGGTCGGCCGGCTGGATGGTCGGCATCAAAAGCTCGATGGCCCCGGACCGGTCCTGTTCCTCACGGACGATGCGGCAGACCTTGTCGAGGACGCGCAGCCCGAGCGGCAGGAAGGCATAGATGCCGGCCGCCTCCTGGCGGATCATGCCAGCCCGCAGCATAAGCCGGTGGGACGCGATTTCCGCCTCTTTGGGCGTTTCGCGCAGAATGGGCAGGAAATAGCGGGAAAGGCGCATGGAATCTTCGGACGAGTCGGGAAGGATTGGGTGCACAACAGGCCGCAACCGGGACGGAATTACAAGAGCGGTAACCGGGGGCGGAACTGGGGCGCCTGGGCCGGGACGAAATCAGTTCCCGGAGGTATGTCCATGAGAATTTTTTTACGCCCGGGGATGGTAACAGGATGACAAGCCATTGAATTTAGATTACGAATAATTTGCGACCCTGAAGCCGCGAAAAATCGCGGATAATTCAGGGCAGCGGTCCAAGTCTTGGGAGGATGACCCGCGAGCGGAAAGCGTCGCCAGCCACGTGTCAGCCGCATCTCAATAAAAGCGTGGGTTATGGGTCAGATGAGGTTTCTACGGCAGGGCTTTAGCCCTGCTTTTTCTTTTGGGGGCCTGCCCAACTTCTT
>DAISJK010000213.1:0-2356 GCA_036821505.1 Opitutaceae bacterium | reverse complement strand
CGAGAGCCGGGACGGCAAATTGCGGAATCTGCTGCATCGCACCGTGCCCGAACTCGCAGCCGGCGCCGTCGGCCGCTTATGGGCGGAGCGGGGGCCGCGGCCTGTTTCCCGGGTCGTCGCCCACACCGGAGGCCGCGACGTCCTGGATGCCCTCAAGGCGGTGCTGCCCGAGCATTCCCTTGATGCAAGCTTCAATGTCCTGCGCGACTATGGAAATATGAGCAGCCCCTCCGTTCTTTTCGCGCTTGAGGAGAGCCTCAAGACCGCCGCTCCGGGCCCGCACGGCGATTTCTGGCTGGTCAGCTTCGGCGCAGGCTTTACAGCCCACGCCTGCCGGATCGGTATGTAGAGGCTGCCATGCCCACGCTCCAAGAACTCGTCGCCTATTGCGACCAGCGCACACGCCGCGCGGAATTTGCCGACGCGCCCGGCGCATTCAACGGGCTTCAGGTTTCGAACGACGGCCGCGTCACCAAGATCGGCGCGGCGGTGGACGCCGGGGTGGAGCCATTCCGCCACGCGGTCGCAAGCGGAGTGGATTTTCTGATCGTGCACCACGGTATGTATTGGGACATGCCCCGCCCGCTGACCGGCCCGGCCTACGATCGCGTGGCGACCCTCGTCCGCGGCAACTGCGCCCTTTACTCAAGCCACCTGCCCCTCGACGCCCATCCCGAGATCGGCAACAACGCGCTCTTGGCGCGCCAGCTCGGGCTCGCCCGCTCCCGCGGCTTCTATCCCAATGCCGGCGGAGACATCGGACTGATCGCGGCCGGCTCCCTATCGCGCTCCGCCCTTCGATCTAAGCTTCAATCATCCTACGCCCGGGTTGTCGCCATCGAATTCGGCTCGGAAACTCCACGTGAGATCGCGCTGTGCAGCGGCGGCGGCAACGGCGCCATCCAGGCTCTGGCCGGCACGGGCGTGGACACACTCGTGACCGGCGAATTGCGCGAGGAATTCTTCAACCGGGCCCAGGAAGAAAAATTGAACCTCTACCTATGCGGCCATTACGCCACGGAGGTGCATGCGGTGCGGGCCCTCGCGGCCGAGCTGGCCGAAAAATTCGGTCTTCCCTGGGCTTTCGTAACGACGGAAAATCCGCTATAGGCCGTACATGAAAAAGATCGCCATCATCAACGGCCCCAATCTGGACCGCCTGGGCAAGCGCGAGCCGGAGATCTACGGGCGCGCCACTCTGGCGGATCTGGAGCAGGCGCTTCGCGCCGAATTCAAGGACGCGGCCGAGCTCGTCTTTTTCCAATCGAACCACGAAGGCGCGCTGATCGATCGCATCGCCGCCCTGGCCGACGCGAAAGTTGGCGGCCTGGTGATCAATCCGGGCGGCTTGACCCATACCAGCGTCGCGCTGCGCGACGCCCTGCTCGGATCGCGCCTGGTGGCGGTGGAAGTGCACCTCTCGAATATATATAAGCGCGAGGAGTTCCGCCATGAGTCGCTGACCGCGCCCGCCTGCGCGGCGGTCGTCAGCGGACTCGGGCCCGAAGGCTATCATGCCGCCGTGCGATTCCTGCTGAAGCAGTGATCGGAGGTTCACCAGCGGCGGCTTGGTTCGTCTGCCACACCCGGCCGCGATGCGAAAAAAAGTTCGCGTCCCTCATGGCGGCTGAACGCTTCGAACACTACCTGCCGCTGGTGCAGAGCGTCCGACGCTACGCGACGCAAACCAAGCGCTTTTCCAAGCCGCTCTTCCCGGGCTACGTTTTCGCCTGCGTGCCGCTCGAGCTCAAGGCCCGCATCTATCAGCAGGACCTGCTGGCCCGCGCCATCGGTGTCACGGACGTGCCGGCTTTCCTTCACCAGATTGCCAACGTCAAGGCCATGGTCGCCTCCGGTTACGAACTCACCGTGCTGCCCTTGCTGACGCGGGGCCGGAGGGTGAGAATCATCGGGGGGCCGCTGCACGGACTCGAAGGGCACGTCGACGATCCCATCGATCCCAAGGGCATTGTTCTTTCGGTCGATGTCCTCCGGCAGGGCGTTCTGGTCAAGATGCCGGTGGAGCAGTTGCAAGCGCTGCCTTAAACCGCCAGATAAACCCACCTCGCGACATGCATCGTCGCGCAGGCCGCCAGGGCCGCGGCCACGTCGTCCACCACGATGCCCCAGCCTTGCGGAAGATTTTGCAGCCGGCGGATGCCGAAAGGCTTCGCGATGTCGAAGAGTCTGAACAATCCCAGTCCCGCAAGAGGAGCGATCCAGCCCGCGATCGGGAGGCTTTCCAGCGACCGAAAGCCGAGAAAACAAAGCGGCATGGCCACGAACTCATCCAGGATGACCTCGCCCGGATCCTTCCTGCCGATCTGCAATTCGGCCTGGCCGCAAATCCCGATCG
>DAISJK010000212.1:0-2369 GCA_036821505.1 Opitutaceae bacterium | reverse complement strand
CAAGTTGCCGAGGTCGTTGGCGAGGTCGCCATTGTAACGCGCAAGAAACAGTTCGCGCGAGAAGTCGCCGTCCTGGCCGACGTTCATTTCGCGCATCAGGAAATAGCGGAAGGCGTCCGGCCCAAACTCCGCCACCAAGTCGAGCGGATCGAGCGCGTTGCCCGTGCTTTTCGACATCTTGGCTCCATCCACCGTCCACCAGCCATGGGCCAAAATGCCTCGCGGCAGCTCCAGGCCGGCCACATGGAGGATGATGGGCCAATAGACGGCATGGGGCGGCACCAGGATATCCTTTCCGATCACGTGCCAGGCGGCCGGCCAGGTGCCGGGCCGGTCCACGACGGCCGAATAATAGTTCAGCAGCGCGTCGAACCACACATAGGTGACGTAGCCGGAATCGAACGGCAGGGGAATCCCCCATTCCAGGCGTTCGCGCGGCCGCGAGATGCAGAGGTCGTTGAGCGGTTCCTTGAGGAACTCCAGGACCTGTTTCTGCCGATATCGCGGAAAAATGAAATGTTCATTCTTCTGCAGGAAATCGATCAGCCAGTCCTGATGGGCGCGCAGCTTGAAAAAATAGTTCGGTTCCGTGATCTCGCTGACTTCGCCGAAGATTTCCGGCCATCCGCCGTCCGGATTGCGGTCTTTCTCCTGCAAGAACTGCTCCTGGCGCGTGCTGTAGAACCCGCGGTATTCGCCGAGGTAAATTTCGCCCTTGTCGTAGAGGCTCTGCAGCACTTCCCGGACGACCCGCTTATGCCGCTCTTCAGTCGTGCGGATGAAGTCGTCGTTGGAGATCTCAAGCTTGGGCAGGAGCGCCCGGAACTCCGCGCTGATTTCGTCGACGAACTGCTGCGGGGCGATGCCGCGCTTCTGGGCGCTCTGCTGCACTTTCTGGCCGTGCTCGTCCGTGCCGGTGAGAAAATGAACGGGATCGCCCATCAGCCGCCGAAATCGCGCGATAACGTCCGTCAGCACCTTCTCATAGGCGTGCCCTACGTGCGGCGACCCGTTCATGTAGTCGATCGCGGTGGTGATGTAAAACGGCCTCATTGCGGAAGGTTCATCAGGGCGTCCTCTTCGATATCCAGCTTTTGGGGATAGTTCAACTTCCCGCGGGTGAGCATGTCGTCGCCCAGCGCCGAATGCCGGACCTCCGACAGGCGCAGCGATTGCGCCAGCTTGTCCGTTTTCAATCCGGCGAGCGCGCCCCTGGCCCTGCTGTCGCCGAAAAACGACGCCCCGTGATACACGAAAAAGTAGTCGAGTTCGCGCTCGCGGGTCATCTCGCTCAGAAGGTGCGGTCCGCCTTCGACCAAAATTCCGCTGATTCCATTCAGCCGGCACTTGCTGCGAAATTCGGGCCAAGGCACCCGCTGATTCTTCGATCCGAATATCCAAACCTGCACCCCCTGTTCGCGGAGCTTGCGGGCGTAGCCGAGCCCGCCGAAGGAGGTTGCGACCACGATGGTGCGTTCGCGGAATTCGTCGGTGTAAACGTTGCCCAGGGTGCGATCCGCCGCCGTGCGCAGCATCCCGTCGAAGATGAAACGAATGGGGCAGTGGACTTCCTCGCCCGGCAGCCGGCTCGTGAGCAGCGGGTTATCCTTGAGCACCGTGGCGGCCCCCACCCCGATGGCGGGAAAAAGCCTCCTCCAGCGGTGCGCGTCGAGGCGCGCCTGTTCGCCCGTTATCCATTGCGATTCGCCCGTGCGCGTGGCGCTGCGACCGTCCAAAGTCAGGGCGAGCTTCCCGGCGAAGAACGGCTGCTTGGCCGGAATCCAATGATTGTAGATGACATTGAGATCGCGGCATTCGTCGGCCAGGACCCCCGTCACGACGTTGACGCCGGCTGAGCGGAGGATTTCGAAGCCCTTTCCCCCGTGTTCGGGATTCGGATCGGTCGCCCCCGCCACCACGTGTTTGATGCCGGCGGCCAAAATGGCCTGCGTGCACGCTCCCGTGCGGCCCTCGGTGGAACACGGCTCCAGGGTGACATAGAGCACGGCGCGGGGGCGAGGCCGGCGGCCGAGCGCAGAGAGGGCCACGCGCTCGGCGTGGGGGCCTCCGTCCCGGCCATAGTGGCCCTCCGCCACTATTTGGCCATTTTCAACCACCAGGGCTCCAACCATGGGTCCGGGATGGGTCATGCCCCATCCTTTCCGGGCCAACTCCAGGGCTCGCCTCATGAAAGGCTCGTGATTCGCTTCGGGTGTCATGATCAGCCGCGGACGAATGGATTTTCTTCTTTCTCGGCCGCCACCGTGGTCGCCGGTCCATGGCCCGGATAGACCGCGGTCGCCCCGGGCAGCGTGTAGATCTGCTCGCGGATGGAGCGTTCAAGCGTCCGAGCGTCTCCCCCCGGCAGG
>DAISJK010000211.1:0-2443 GCA_036821505.1 Opitutaceae bacterium | reverse complement strand
GCCGCGCCAAGGTCGCCGTCATGAGCGCGGTCGAAACCAAGGGCACTTGGCCGCCAGGCACGTAAATGCCGACCCGCCGGATGGGATTCCATTTCTCCCCCACCCGCGCGCCTTGGCGGTTCTTCGCGGTCCAGGCTTTAGGCCGGCCGCGGCGATTGAAATCGGAGATCGAGGCGCGGGCCGAATCCAGGGCGCGGCGGTCGTCCGCCGACAAGCGTCGCGACGCGCCGGCCAGGGCCGCGGGCGCGACCCTGAATCCCGCGGGACTCAGGCGAGTGCCGTCGAATTTTTCGGCATAATGGGCCACCGCCTCGTCGCCGCGCACGCGGACGTCGGCAAGAATGGCGGCGACTGAATTCGCGATCTCGCGCGGGGCCTCGGCGACGCGACCGAAGGTCGCCAGCTCCGCCGCGAAATTCGCGTCACCGTAGCGCAGACGGCGCATACCTTACGGGCTGCCCTGAGCGGGTGCGGCCTCATGAACCGGAGGCTCGACCTGCGGCGTGGCAAACACGCTGTCGGGGAAAGTGTCATTCACCGTGATACTGCTGAAATCGTAGATCGAAGTCTGCTCCTTGCCGTCCCGAATTTGTTTTTCCACCAAGCTTTTTGGCAAACGGATGCCCTTGACCACAATTTCGCCCACCTGGCTGATTTTTACCCCCGAGTCCGTCTCGGTTAGGACCAATCGTCCGGTGGCCTGATCGAAGTAGCGGATGTAAAAGAAGTTGGGCGGATGGATAAACGCTATCTTTTCGCAGGCGATTCCATCGATCACCGCCGCTCCCCGGTCCTCGAGCCGGCCGCCGGTTTGCTCGATTCCACGGTAGAATCCGAGATTCTCCCAGATGTCCGCGCGAATTCTTTGAAGCATTGCGATCGGCGGAATAATGATCCGGGATCGCCGCAAATCCTTGGGGTCCTGCAACCGCTGCCACACATTGTAATCGTCCAGTCCGATCGTGACGAGCTGCCCGTTGTTGACGACGAGCAGTTGCTGCCACGGCTTTTGGAAGATGATTTCCACGCTCGCGGAGACGGTCTTGGTGGCATCGCTGGGGTCGTCGCTTGTGATCTTGCCGACGAAATGGATCGATTTGACCCCGTCCAGCACAGCGTCGGGCGCGACATAGGCGCGGGCCTTGGCGATGATAGGCGGTTCATCCGCCCGCACTAATGAGGCGGCCGACAGGACCGCAAGGAGCGCGAGATAACGCGTCATAGGATGGGCGTGCTTACTACGCCCGAACCTTGCCAAGAGTTCAAGCGCTACTCCCATTCAATCGTCGCCGGCGGTTTGGAGCTTATGTCGAGCACCACCCGGGAGACGCCGCGCACCTCATTGGTGATGCGGCTCGATATCTTCTGCAGCAGGTCATAGGGCAGCCGGGTCCAGTCCGCCGTCATGGCGTCGATGCTTTCCACAATTCTTAAGCCGATCACATAAGCGTAGTTACGCTCATCGCCGACCACACCCACTGATTTCACGGGAAGAAAAACACAGAACGACTGCCAGACTTTCCAATACCAGCCGCTCGCAATCATTTCCTCGTACAATAGGGCGTCGGCACGCCGAAGAATCTCGAGCTTTTCGGCCGTGATCTCGCCCAGCACCCGGACGCCGAGGCCGGGGCCGGGAAAGGGCTGCCTCCAGACGACCTCGCGCGGCAGGCCCAGCGCCCGCCCCACCCGGCGGACCTCGTCCTTAAAAAGCTGCCTCAGAGGTTCGAGCAGCTTGAGCTTCATCCGCTCCGGCAATCCGCCCACATTGTGATGGCTCTTGATCAGCGCGGCCGGATTGTTGCCGATCGCGACGCTTTCGATCACATCGGGGTAGAGCGTGCCCTGAGCGAGGAACTCTGCCCCGCCGATCGACTTGAGCGAGCGCTCGAACGTCTCGACGAAGGTCCGGCCGATGATCTTGCGCTTGTGCTCGGGATCCGTGACGCCCTTTAGTCGGCGCAGAAAAATCGCGGATGCGTCGGCCACCCGGACGTCGATGCGAAAGTGGCGTCGATAGAGCGACTCGACCGCCTTGCGCTCGCCCTGGCGAAGCAGGCCGTTGTCGACAAAGACGCAGGTGAGCTGCTTGCCGATAGCCTTGTGGATGAGCGCGGCCGTGACCGACGAGTCCACTCCGCCGGACAAACCGAGAATCACGCGGGAATCTCCCACCGTCGCGCGAATATCGGCCACCGCGCGGGCGATGAAATCTTTGGTGGTCCAGTCCTGTCGCGCGCCGCACACCCCGACAAGAAAGTTGCGCAGCACGTCCGACCCGCGCTCGGTGTGGAAAACCTCGGGATGAAATTGAATGCCGTAAAACCGGCGGCGGCGGTCCTCGATCGCGGCGAAAGGCGAATTCTCGGTCGTGCCGACGGAATGAAACCCCGGCGGCAATTTGATCACCCGGTCCCCGTGGGAATTCCAAACCCGCAGCTTC
>DAISJK010000210.1:0-2482 GCA_036821505.1 Opitutaceae bacterium | reverse complement strand
TTTGCTCCGATAAGGCAGCAGTTCATCCGCGCCTTCGATCGCGAACTTGCGTGGCGGAGTCAGGTGGCCGCCTATCCGGTCTTTGATAATTCCTTCCCCTTTTGGCCCGAGAAAATACTCCGCCTGGCTTGCGTCGCTCCGCCTCAATTCGCTGAAAGCTTTGGATGGGATGCCGGCAAACGTGGATTCTTGCGTCACCCCATAGTCGATCATGAGGACGGAAATTCCCGCTGCTACGGCGTCAAACGCCGCCAGCGTCCCGGCAGGACCGGAGCCCACAATGAGGAGAGTTGCGTCGAATGGCCCCGCGCTCATCGCTTGGCGCGATTGGCGCTTTGGCGGCACGCCCGCCAAACGAGTCGAAACGGGGTCGTCAGAGCCGCCAATACCACAAATAGGGATAGATGCGCCGCATTCATGACGAAGCCTCTGGCCAGGGGCGTGAACTCCTTGTAGTGCTCCACGGAGGCTTCGGCGCGGGCGAGCGACTTGACCTCGGCGTCGGTGGGGTAGAGCAGAGCGGGCAGGATCTGGGGGTTGCGCATGGGTCTTGCCGCCTTAGGACCACTTCTGGCCGCGGTCCTCGGGGACAATGCGGCGCAGGGTGTAGATGTCGGACTTGGCCAGCGCCTCTTTGTGCGCGGCCAGTTCCCGCCACGGATCCCACGGGGCGCTCAGCAGCTTGCCGGTCACCCCTTTGCTGGCGGCGGAGGCGAGATAGGCGCAAAGCTCGGCAGCCAGCTCAATCGAGGCGCCGCCGGCTTCCTTCTGCTTGATGGCCTTTTGGTAAAACGCAGGCCCCACGGCCTCGGGACCGGCTTGCAGCACTTCGTCGAGCAGGCGCGTATTGAGAGCGCCCGGAGCGACCGCGTTCGCCTCGATCCCGTCGTCGCGCAGCTCCTCGGCCAGAGTCTCGGTCAGCCGCACGACCGCGGCCTTGGAAGCGGCGTAGGCGCTGATGAATGGAAGCGGCGCGGTCGCGCCGCCTCCGGAGAGGTTGATAATCTTACCGCTGTGGCGGGATTTAAAATGCGGAATAAGCGCCCGGCAAGGCAGCAGCACCCCGTGAAGATTGATCTTCATCGCCTGCGTCCATTCGTTCCAAGGCACGGACTCCGTGGGCCCTTTCGGTCCGTAGACTCCGGCGTTGTTGATCAGCACATCCACCGCGCCGAGTTCGCCGATGGCTGCGGCGACGAATGCGTCAACCTGGGCGGGGTCGGAAACATCGCACGGCCGCGCAAAAACCTTCTGATCGGCGGCTGCGAGGGCCCGCAGCTTCTCCGCAGCCTCGGCCAGTTTGGCCTTGTCCCGGGCGCAGATGGCCACGTGCGCTCCTTGCTGCACGAAATGCCGGGCGATGGCGAAGCCGAGGCCCTGATTAGCGCCGGTGATGACGGCTCGAACTCCCTTGAGATTGGCGCGAGGCGCCGGCACGGCCACAGCCGGCGCGGCCGTGGCTTCGGGCGCCGAAGAACCGACGGCAAGGTAAACGAGTCCGGAGACGCCGGCGAGCTGCTCAGCCAGGAAAGAGGCCGCATCGATCACAATCGGAGCGCGCATGCTGCCGAGGAGCTCCGGCCAGTCGGTGCGCTCGCGCAACTCCGGCCGCGGCGTGCACACGACCAGCGCGGCTGCGCCGCGCACGGCTTTCGCGGCGTCGGCGTGAAGCGTGATGAATGCAAGATCGGCCGGCAGCGTCTTGAACGACGGGTCGTACGCTGCGACCCGGAAGCCTTTCGCATGAAGCGCCTGCGCGAGTTCGACCGCGGAACTGCGCCGCAGAGTGTCGGTGCCGACTTTGTAGGTCAGGCCAAGTAGCGCTACCGGCTCCGGAGGGGGCGCGGGAAACCGCTGTTCCAGTTTCCGAAGCGCCCATCCACGATGGCGGTCGTTGCTTTGCTTGATCGCAGGCAGGATGCTCAGCGGCTCGCCGAGTTTCTCGCCCAAAGCGATACAGGCCACGACATCTCGGGCGAGCGTCCCTCCAGCCAGGGCGCTTCCGGGCGAGAGGTAGGCTTTGGGACCGATGCGGCTTTCACTCTTCAGACCGTGCTCAACCTCCCGCGCATCGGCGCCCGTGCGCTCACAGAGGCAGGCGATCTCGTTCATGAACGTGATAGAAAGCGCCAGGAACGAGTTGATCGCATGCTTGGTCATCTCAGCCGATTCCGGCCGCATCCAGACAACATCCTTGGTAAATGGCGCAAATAGTTCTCCGAGCTGCGTGCGGGCGCGCGGGTCGCGGCAACCGACGATGACCCGGTCGGCGTTATTGAAAGTCTGGATCGCGTCCCCAAGGCGGAGATTTTCGGGCGAGCAGGCGAAACGGTAGCCGCGCGGCCCGAACTCCTGTTCGAAGAGCCGGCAGGTGCCGACCGGAAGCTGAGAGGAGAAAAGCACCAGGGCGCCCGGCGGCAGGACCGGCACGCAGCGGCGGGCCCGCTCGAGCCTAGCTTGCAATTCCGGACTTACGGGATTT
>DAISJK010000209.1:0-2543 GCA_036821505.1 Opitutaceae bacterium | reverse complement strand
CCCCCAGGAATCGGTTGCCGACGACCAAGTCGCAGCCGGCCCTCAACGCTTCCACGAACGGCGCCAAACCCAGCAAGTCGTAGCTGTCGTCCGAATCTCCAGCGATGATGAACTTTCCCCGGGCCTGCTTCGTCCCATGGCTGAGCGCCGCGCCATAGCCTCGCGTCGGCACCGACACAACCCGAGCGCCGCATCCGCGGGCAATGTCGGGCGACCCGTCGGTCGAGCCGTTGTCCGCGACCAGCACCTCTCCCGCGATGCCGGACTCGGAAAGGAATCGCTGCGCCTTGCGGATGCACGTCTCCAAGGTCAGGGCCTCGTTGAGGCACGGCATGAGAATGGTCAGTTCGACCGCAGGCGGGGCCGAACGGCCGGCCCCTGCAACTGGAGATGCGGCGAGGGGTCCAACATCACGGGCGGTCGCGGTGGCGTCCATGGCAGGTCCCCGCAGGAGACCGAGAATCGGCCGGGGCCACAAGTCTTTTGAGCGCCGCGTCCTTAGCTCTACTTTTTGGGCGTGGGGGCCGCGGCCAGCTCCCCGGGGACGGGCCGGTTCCGGTATTCGGAATAATCCGGCACGATGCGTTCGTAGGTGGAATCCATCAGGGGCGAGGAGATGATGAAATCGGCGGAGGCGCGGTCGCAGGCGATGGGGATATTCCAGACGACCGCCATGCGCAGGAGGGCCTTGACGTCGGGATCGTGCGGCTGGGGTTCGAGCGGGTCCCAAAAGAAGATCAGGAAATCGATTTCTCCATCCACGATCTTGGAGCCGATCTGCTGGTCGCCGCCGAGCGGACCGCTTTCGAGCCGGTGGATGGGGAATTTGAGCTCCTTTTCGAGCAGGCCGCCGGTGGTGCCCGTGGCGAAGACCTTGTGGTGGGCGAGAAGGTCCCGGTTGAATTTGGACCATTCGACGAGATCGCGCTTCTTGTTGTCGTGCGCGACCAGCGCGATCTTCTTGTTCAGGCCCATCTGGATTTTTTTATAAATCATTTTATGCCTTCTCCGGACTATGGAGGCACCGGCCTTCGGCGCGCAAGTTGTTCCCCGTCCAGGTGCTTTGGATCTCGTCGTTGAGCGTTGAACCCCGGCGTGCGTGCGTGCCTAATGCAGACCCATGGAATCAGCCAAGGCCCAGGCGCGGATCGCCGAACTGCGCGCCAAGATCGCGCGTCATGACGAGCTGTATTTCCGCCGGTCAAAGCCGGAAATCGGCGACGAGGATTACGATCGCCTGAAGCGCGAGCTGTCGGACTTGGAGTCGCTGTGGCCGGAGGCGGCGCTTCGGGCGGGGGCAGATTCGCCGACCGCGCGGGTGGGCGACGACCGGGCCGAGGGATTCGAAACCTACCGGCACCGCCAGCCGATGCAGAGCCTGGACAACACCTATTCGGAGGCGGAGCTGCGGGAGTTTCACGCGCGCTTGGCGCGGCTACTGGGCCGCGAGGATATCGCCTACGTCGTCGAGCCCAAGATCGACGGCTTGGCGGTCAGCCTGACTTATGAGCGAGGCCGGCTGACGCGCGCCGTTACGCGCGGCAACGGCGTGGAGGGCGACGACGTGACGGCCAACGCGCTGACCATCCATTCGCTTCCGCGGGCGCTCAAGAGCGGCGCTGGGGCGCCCGTGCCCGATTCGATCGAAATTCGAGGCGAGGTTTACATGACTCGGGCCGAATTCCGGCGGATCAATGAGGAGCGGCAGGAGGAGGGATTGGAGACCTATGCCAATCCGCGCAATCTTGCCGCAGGCACGCTCAAGCTTCTCGACAAGTCGGAGGTCGCCGCCAGACGCCTGGAAATCGTCCTCTATGGGGCGGGCTGGTGCGCGCCCGCTACTGCGATTGGATCAAGCCACAGCGGTTACCTTGATCTCTTGCGCGCGTGGGGCCTGCCTACGGTGGAAAAATACTGGACCGCCCGCGGGATAAATGAGGTCTGGGCGGCGGTTAATGATCTCGGCCGCATGAGGGAGGGGTTTGCTTACGCCACGGATGGGGCGGTCGTGAAGCTGGACTCGTTCGGGCTCCAGCGGGAGGCGGGCAGCACGAGCAAGGCGCCGCGCTGGGCCATGGCCTACAAGTTCGCCGCCGAGAGGGCCGAGACCCGGCTTCTGGCAATTTCAATCCAGGTCGGGCGCACGGGGGTCCTGACGCCGGTGGCCGAGCTCGAGCCGGTGCTCCTGGCCGGCACCACCGTCGCGCGCGCCACCTTGCACAACCGCGATGAAATCGAGCGCAAGGACATCCGGGTGGGAGACACGGTTTACGTCGAGAAAGCGGGAGAGGTGATTCCTGCGGTGATCGGGGTCAACGAGGCCCGCCGCACCAAGGAGTGCCGTCCCTATGTTTTTCCAAAAAAATGCCCGGTGTGCGGCACCCCGGTGGCGCAGGCGGAGGGCGAGGTGGCGCTTCGTTGTCCCAATTTCGATTGCCCGGTCCAAGTGCGCCGGCGGGTGGGGCACTTCGCATCGCGCGCCTGCGTGGACATCGAGGGCATGGGCTCGGCCATGGTGGATGTCCTGGTGGAAAAGGGCTGGG
>DAISJK010000208.1:0-2557 GCA_036821505.1 Opitutaceae bacterium | reverse complement strand
CGCCGACGCCTTCTCCATCGATCCCACGTCGCTGCCGCTGCGGCCCGGTGCGCATCACAACCCCTCGCTCTTTGGGGTCATGCAGGACTGTGGGCCCGATAGATGGGGACGCCTGTTGATTGAGCGCGCCGTCCGAAAACAAGTCCTGGAGCGAAAGCCCTACCAGGATCTCGACTACGCGCTCGCACTCGACGACTTCGTGCGGATCGGCGCGCTGAGATTTCGCGCCGATGCTTCCGGTCCCTTTCTTGCGGCCACCCAGGGCAATCTTCCTCCTCTCCTCGGACTGGCTGCGCTCTTTCGGGCGACGGAGGCCATTCATGGCAATACCGAAACCGCTGCCGACCTGCGTTTTCTGCTCGGAGCGGGGTCGCCCCTCGGTGGCGCCCGGCCGAAGTCGGCTCTTCGCCTAGCCGACGGCCGGCTCGCGATGGTAAAATTTCCCGCGCCCAATGACGTCCGCGACATCGCTGCCGGGGAGATCCTTGCCCTCACTCTGGCCCGCGAGGCCGGCATCGCGGTGACCGAACATCGGCTGGTCGCGGTCGGGCGTAGCAATGTCTCCGTCATCACACGCTTTGATCGCGCCGGCGCACGGCGTATCCCCTTCATTTCCGCGCACAGCCTTCTTGGTCTGTCACGCGACGATCCGGGCGCTTACACACGCCTGGCCGACGGCATTCGCCAGCTGGGGGACAATACCGCCGCCGACCTGAGCGAACTCTGGCGGCGCCTCGTCTTTTCCCTCCTCGCCAGCAACTACGACGATCATCTCCGAAACCACGGGTTCCTGATGCTCACTCCGGGCCGGTGGGCGCTTTCGCCCGCCTACGATCTGAATCCGGTGCCGGAGATCGATCGCAGTCGAACGCCCCAAACTCCGATCTCCGAAACCGGTGGCGAGCCTTCGCTGGCCGCTGCTCTGGCCGCCGCCGCTCGGTTCGGGCTCAAACCCGCAGAGGCAAAGAAGATCGTCGGCGAGGTTTTCTCCGCTATTTCAGCTTGGCGTCAGACCGGCAAGAGACTCCGTATCAAGTCTTCTACGCTAGATGCCTACACAACCGCGTTCGAGCACCCGATGATGAACGAAGCCCAAACCTTCTCGCGATAAATCTCATAATCTGAAGGTTGCTGGTTCAATTTAAGTTCTCAGGGTATAGGTTAAATTAAGGATATGAACGAACAGCAATTGACGAAGATGAAGACGCAGCCCGGCTTTGTCGCCGCGCTGGACCAGAGCGGCGGGAGCACGCCCAAGGCTTTGGCCGATTACGGGATCAAACCGGGCGCGTGGACCAGCGAGGAGGAAATGTTCGACATCGTGCACCAGATGCGCGCGCGGGTCATCACCAGCCCCAGCTTCACCGGGGACCGAATCCTCGGCGCGATCCTGTTTGAAGGAACCATGATGCGGGACATCGCCGGACGGACCTCGCCGGATTTTCTCTGGAACGTGAAACGGGTCGTGCCCTTCCTCAAGGTGGACAACGGGCTTGCCGAGGAGAAAAATGGCGTTCGGCTGATGAAGCCGATGCCCCAGCTAGCAACGCTGCTCGCCACCGCCAAGACCAAGCGCATTTTCGGCACGAAGATGCGCTCGGTCATCAGCCAGGCCAATCCGGCCGGCATTCAGGAAATCGTCCGGCAGCAATTCGAGGTGGCGGCGCAAATCATCGCGGCGGACCTGGTGCCGATCGTCGAACCGGAAGTGGATATCCGCTGTCCGGAGAAAGCCAAAGCCGAGGATCTGCTGAAGTCGGCTCTGCTTGAGAAGCTCGATCAGCTTCCCTCCGGACAGATTGTCTTTCTCAAGCTTACCCTGCCGGAGCGCGACGATCTTTACACGGAATGCGTCAAGCACCCCAAGGTCGCGAGGGTGCTTGCGCTTTCCGGCGGCTATTCGCGGGAGGAAGCCAACCGGCGGCTCCGGAGAAACCATGGCGTGGTGGCGAGCTTCTCTCGCGCGTTGTTGCAAGGCCTGTCGGCCCGCCAATCCGAAGCGGAATTCAACGCCACGCTCGACGCTGCGATTCAAGGCATCTACGATGCGTCCGCGGTGAAATAACGCCTCCCACGGCTCGCGACACGGTGGCGGGCCCGAACCCGCCGCTAGGCTGTCCCTGCGATACTTGACGACTCAGCCGCGCCCCAGGCGCCGGCCGAGCCGCTTGCGCACGTCCTCGGCGAACGCCTCGATGTGCCGGATTACAAACTGAACCATGTCCAGGGACGGGTCCTGCGCCAAGGGGGTCAGGTCCATGCCGAAGATGATCTGGCTCGCGCGGTCGGTGGCGTGCGATTCGAAGAAGGTCGCGTTGGCCGCGCGCCGCCCCAACGTGGCGAGATCGTAGCGCTTGCCCCCGGCGATCTGCGAATCGAAGACCCCGTTGAGGGCGGCGGCCAAGTTGTCCTGGCTGCTCACATCCATCGCGACTTTGTCCGAGTCGGCGAGCCAATCGAGGCTGCGCCACACCTCGCAGCCGATGACCTTCTTGGGGCGCCTCTCGGCCGGAAGCTCGCGCATGGCCTGTAGCGCCGCCACCGCCACGCCCACATG
>DAISJK010000207.1:0-2568 GCA_036821505.1 Opitutaceae bacterium | reverse complement strand
CCGCTCGAGTTCATCCCCGAGGCGGGCGGGACCGCCCTGGTTCGATTCCTCAAACCCCAGCGGGGGCTGGCTTCCGGGCAAGTGCTAGCCTTTTACGACAGCGAGCGCCTGCTCGGCGGAGCGATCTATTCGTGATTCCGTGGCTGCGAGCGTGAGCGAGTGGATGCTGACCACTCGCTCACGCTCGCAGCCACGCTGTCAAAACCTCACTTTTTTTTCTTTCGCCCGACGACCCGCTTGACCAATTCCCTTTTCAGCCGGTCGAGGCCGGCGCCTGTCTGGCAGGAGATTTCGAACACGGGGACTTTGTTGCTGCGCTTGAACTTGGCTAGGTGGGCCTTGGCCTCCGGCAGGTCCATCTTGTTGGCGCCGACAATCCGGGGCTTCTTTAGGAGCGCCGGATCGTAAAGTCCGAGTTCGCGTAAGAGGTGGCGGTAGTCGTCCCGCGGCTCGCGGCCGTCCACTCCCGCCATATCGACAAGGATGAGGAGCAGTGCGCAGCGTTCGATATGCCGCAGGAAGCGGTGTCCGAGCCCGCGATTCTCGCTGGCGCCATCGATCAGTCCCGGTATGTCGGCGATCAAAAGCCTTCTGCCCCCCCTCAGGGTGTCGGGATGTTCCATCACGCCGATCTGGGGGTGCAGCGTGGTGAAAGCGTAAGAGGCTGTCTTGGGCCGGGCGTGGGTGATCGCGTTGATCAGCGATGATTTTCCCGCGTTCGGAAAACCCACCAGTCCCACATCGGCGATGCTTTTCATCACCAGCCGAAAAGTGCCGAATTCGCCCAATTGGCCCGCGTTGGCCCGGCGCGGCGCTCGGTTGGTCGAGCTCTTGAAATGCGTGTTGCCCCATCCGCCGTTGCCCCCTTTGCACAGGATGATCCGCTGGCCGTCCTCGACGATCTCGGCAGCCACCTGTCCCGTCTCCTCATTGGTCAATACCGTGCCCAGCGGAAGCTTCAGCACCACCGGCTTCCCTTCGCGCCCGTTGCAATCCTTGCCCTGTCCGTGCTCGCCCCGCTCCGCCTTCCAGTTGGGCTTGTAGCGAAAATCGATGAGATTGTTGACGTCGTCGTCGCCCACCAGCACGACGTCGCCCCCCTTTCCACCGTCGCCGCCGTTGGGCCCCCCCCAGGGCTCGTATTTTTCGCGCCGCCAGGACACGCACCCGCGCCCGCCGTCACCGGCTCGCACTTTGATTACGCATTCGTCGACGAACATACCCCCGAGCATGCAGAAGCGTCAGATTTTGCCAAGGGTCTGCTCGGACGGGCGGGCCGCCCGTCCCTACCTTGGCAAACTTACTACCTAGATCTGCTAGACCCGCTTCACCGTCACCAGCGTGAGGTCGTCGCGCTGGGGGGTGTCGCCCGTGAAACGCTTCACGGTGTCCAGGATTCCGTCGTTCATCTCCCGCGCGCTGCGATTGTGCAGGACCCGAACCGCGTCGGCCAGCCGCGCGCCGGAAAACTCCTTATCCTCCTCGTTGGGCGCCGCGGTCACCCCGTCGGTGTAAAGCACCAGGACATCGCCGGGGCCGAACGGCTCGGTGCGGTCGGCGATCACCCCGGAGAAAAGGTCGTCGGGCACCATGCCCACCGGCATCCCTTCGGAGCCCACGAACCGCGGCAGGTAAACTCCGCTGATCTCGTCGCGCCGGGCAAAAAGCGGGAGCTCGTGCCCCGCGCGCGCAAAAGTCACGGAATTGGCCTCCGTGTCGACGACGGCGTAGAGCACGGTTACGAACAGCCCTCCGCTGATGTCGGCCGCCAGGATGCTGTTCAGCTCGGCCAGAGCGCGCGCCGGCGATTCGGATCGTGGCGCGATTTGGCGAAGATTGGTGCGCGCGATTGCCATCAGGAGGGATGCGGGGATGCCCTTGCCCGAAACGTCGGCCACGGCGATTCCGAGGCGTGTGGGAGATAGTATAAACAAATCGAAGAGATCGCCGCCCACCTTCTGGGCCGGGGCGTAGCGCGCATCCACGTCCAGCCCCACGAGCGTGATCGCCTGGCGCGGAAGCAGCATCTGCTGGATCCCGCTCGCCAGCGAGAGATCCATGTCCAACTGCTTTTTCTCCAACTGGAGGTGAAGAAACTCGGCGTTGTGCAGGGCTAGCGCCGCTTGCTCGGCCAGGGAGCGCATCAGCGAAAACTCCACCTCGGTGAAGGCCCGGTCGTCGGCCGGGTTTGCCACGGCAAGGACGCCGAAGAAGCGCTGGCGGAAAATTAGGGGAACGGCGATGACCGAACGGACGGCCAGGGCGGGATCGTCGTGCCTGACGATGCGCGGATCCGCCATCGCATCGGCGATCAATTCGCCCCGGCCGGTCTCGGCAACCCGGCCGACCACGCCTTCGCCCACCGGAAATTCCTCCGAGGTGAGCACGCGCTCGATAAACTTAGCCCGGGTGGTGAGCTTGCCCTTGACCGCCTCGGGCAGGGGGCGATGGGGCGGAAAGAGTCCCTCGACCGCCCCCCCGCGCATGACGCCGGAGGACGTGCGTTCGAAAATGCAGGCGCTCAGCGCCCCCGTGCACAAGATGGAGGCATGAACGATGCGCTGGAGC
>DAISJK010000206.1:0-2569 GCA_036821505.1 Opitutaceae bacterium | reverse complement strand
TTGCCCTCAACGCCTCTGGGTGGAGCGCGTTGTCCCTAACGCGCTTGAGCAATCTGGCTGAGATTCGTCATCGCCGGGGCGGCATGGGCCAAGGCGAGGAAAATGCCCGCGAGGATCGTCGCGGCAAGCAAGCTAAACGAGAAGTTGTTCTTCATGACTCCGGGAATGACGACGCATCCACCCTCCTCAGTTGCGGCTCCGGGGCAGAAATACGCCTAAATAACTACGAGGAGCGTGTAACCAACCCCGCAATCTGCCGTCCCGGCGGGGTTGAATGGGTCACGGACCTGGCCTACAACGGGAACGGCGGCCGGGGGAGCTGTCTATGGGTAAGGAAAGGCAAACCCATGAAGACAAAACCTTGCACTCATATCAGGTCGGCGTTGCGACTCGCCTCCTTCCTGGCGGGCACGGCGGCTATCGCCGCGACCGCGCCGACCGCCAACGTAAACGGAGCGGCGAACGGAGCCGCCGCCGCATCCGCCGGTGCAGTCAACGGAGCCGTAGGGGGAGCGGTCGGCGGCAACGCCGCGGCAGTCAATGCCCAGGCCGGCTTGAACGGCGGAGCAGGTCCGAACGCCGCGTCCGGTAGCGTCGAAACCGTCGACACGTGGCAGGACCGGTACCAGCACCAGGATCGGGCCACGAACGACGCTTCGGTCAAAGAGTCGATCAGCGGCGCGAAGTTCGAATCCCGGACCCAGCTCGACACGCAAGTCCGCGGTTATCTCGCGGCCGGCGATCGGGCGATGCGCGACGCGCAGCATGATGCCGACAAGCTGAACGACGATGCCAAGACCGCCTTCAAAGCCGCGAGCGACGACGCCGAGAGGGCCGAGGAGCAATTCAAGGCGGACCTAAAGGCCGCGGGCGAAGCGACTGCGGATACGTGGGAGCATTGCCGGGCTCAATTGGCAGCCGATCACGCGGCTTACGTGTCGGCATCGGATCGGGCGCATGCGGTCGCGGAAGCGAAAGCGGGCGTGACGACGGACGGATCGTCGGGGATGTAAGGTTGGGCGGTGGGTGGAGCGCGTTGTCCCTAACGCGCTTAGTAGCCGAATTCGTAAGAATTTGGCCGCTACCAAATGGTGGACCCTACTGGACTCGAACCAGTGACCTTTTCCATGTCAAGGAAACGCTCTAACCAACTGAGCTAAGGGTCCGATGGGAGGGGAAAGGGAACGTGGCGGGGGTTTGGGGGCAATCAAAAATACGCCTCGGCAGCGGCGACGTCCTTGGAAATCTGCTCCTTAAGTTCTTCCAGCCCCCCGAATTTCATTTCTGCGCGGAGAAAGCGCAGCCATTCGACGGTGATTACATCGCCTTGGTTGAAAGGGCATGGGCCGAGCACGTGGGACTCGAGCCGAGGCTCGGAGGATGAGCCTGTGGTTGGGCGCAGGCCGTAGTTGGCAACGGCTGGAAGAGGAGCCGGAGACTTGGTTCCGGCGACGCGCACGACATATACACCCAGGCGAGGTTTAAACTCGGGCGTCCAGGCGAGGTTCAGCGTGGGAAACCCGAGCGTGTGGCCAAGTCGTCGGCCCGATACTACGGGGCCCTCCGCAAAATAAGCGCCGCCCAGCAACGCGTTGGCCGATCCGATTTCACCGGCTTCGAGCAGCGCGCGCACTCGCGTGCTGCTGATCGGCTCGCCGTCGAAATTCACACGCGGGGCGCTGAAGACCGAAAGGCCGGCCGCGCGCGCCGCGGCCACCAGAGTGCCCACGTCTCCGCGGCGCCCGGCTCCGTACCGCCAGTTTTGGCCCACGTAGAGCCCCGCAAGTTGCGGCAGCCGCTGCCGGAGCCAGGGCAGGAATTCTTGAGCCTCGATTTTCGCGAACTCCCGAGTGAACGGCTGAGTCACGACCGCGTCCACGCCCAGCCGGAAGAGCACCCGCGCTTTGGTCGGAGGATCCATGATCAAACGAGTCGGATTTGGAGATCCGAGCACCGCGCTCGGGTGCGGATGAAAGGTCAGCACGGCGGAGAGGCCCCCGCTGCACCGCGCCGACTGAACTGCCGCCTCGATCACCGCGCGATGCCCGAGGTGCACGCCGTCGAACATGCCCACCGCAAGGTGCAGCGGGCGGTTGGGCAGCACGTTCGCCCGATCGAGCCCGTCGATGTGCAGGGGCTGATTCACACCGTCGCCGGCACCGCTTGGTGCGCGGGGATGAGGCGCTGCCCGATTTCCGGCAGCGAAAGATTCTCGATCTGATCCATCGTCAACGACTGGGAAACATGGAACGGGCCGACTGCTGTGCGGCGCAGGCTCGCAAGCAACCCGCCGCAGCCGAGCTTCTGCCCCAAATCGTGGGCCAGCGTCCGGACGTAGGTCCCTTTGCTGCACCGAAGACGGAAATCGAAACGGGGCATTCCAAATCGAGTCACTTCCCAACTGCTCACTCGAATAAAACGTGGCTCGCGCTCCACATCTTCGCCCTTCCTTGCCTTCTTGTAGAGCGGCACACCGTCTATTTTGATAGCGGAAAACATGGGCGGCATCTGGTATTGATCGCCCAGGAACCCGCGGATCGCGGTGCTCATCGATGCCTGCTGCGTGCTC
>DAISJK010000205.1:0-2580 GCA_036821505.1 Opitutaceae bacterium | reverse complement strand
TTCAACGCGAAGCGCAGGCCGCATCCGCCCTGAATCATCCCAACATCTGCACGATTTATGACATCGGCGAGCAGGATGGCAAGGCCTTCATCGCTATGGAGTTCCTCGATGGCGTGACGCTGAAGCACCGAATCGCCGGCCGTCCCCTCGAGATGCAGGTTCTGTTGTCGCTGGCCATCGAAATCGTCGATGCTCTCGACGCAGCCCACTCCAAGGGAATTGTTCATCGCGACATCAAGCCGGCAAATATTTTCGTTACCGACCGTGGACATGCCAAGATTCTTGACTTTGGACTGGCCAAGGTGACTCCTTCGCTCGTTTCTTCCAGCCCTGACGCTGCGGCGAACACGCAGACTCTGACGGTTGATGAGCAGCATCTGACCAGTCCCGGGGCAACTCTCGGCACTGTAGCTTACATGTCGCCAGAGCAAGCTCGCGCGAAGGAACTCGATGCCCGCAGCGATCTTTTTTCCTTCGGCGCAGTGCTGTATGAGATGGCAACTGGCGCGCTGCCTTTTCGCGGCGAGAGTTCTGCGGTTATCTTCAACGCCATCCTCGATCGCGACCCAGTTTCCGCTGTCCGCCTGAATCCCGACGTGCCTCCCAAGCTCGAAGACATCGTCAACAAGTGTCTCGAAAAGGACCGCGAGCTGCGCTGCCAGACCGCGGCCGAGCTGCGGGGTGACCTGAAGCGGCTCCAGCGCGATACCAGTTCCGGCCGCATGCCCTCGCACGACTCTGCCGCGCCGGTTCCGGCGGGCGCCATGGCGTCTTCGGCTTCCGGCTCGAGGCCGGCGAGCAGCTCGTCCACGGTCGCCCCGAGCCAGGGGTCAGGCTATGTTCCGGCGGTTCACCCCCTGTGGCGGCAGCCGTGGCTTCTCGGCGGCAGCGCGGCTCTCGCCGTGCTCGTCGTGCTGGCTGTCTGGAAGATGCACCTGTTAACCGGCTCGCCGGCCCAGAAAACAGTCGCTGCCCCGGCAGCGATGCAGATCACCCAACTCACCACCATCGGAGACACCCATTACGTTGATATTTCTCCCGACGGACGGCTGGTGGTCTATGCTCGCGAACAGCATGGCGCCTTCACGCTGTGGATGCTGCAACTCGCCACGGGGAGCACCACTCAGATCGCAGCGCTAGCGTCTCCTTTAACCACCAGCCTGCGTTTTTCACCGGACGGCAACTACATATATTTCTCCACTCAGCCCCTCGGGGCTTCTAAGTCAACTCTTTATCGGATAGCCTCGCTCGGCGGCGCACCGGAATTCGTCTTGGACGATGTTCCCTCCAGCATCGGCATGTCCCCGGACAGCAAGCGTTTTTTATTCACGCGTCAAGCGCCTGCAAAACACGAAAGCTACCTCATAATGGCGGATGCCGACGGCGGCAACCCTCGCGTCGTGGCGACCAGGAAGGAACCTCAGGAGTTTCCCTGGTTGGGGCCGGCATGGCTGCCCGACGGCCAGCACGCCGTCGTTTGGTCCCACGAAGACGTCGCGCGTGTAGGCGCGCATCTTGAACTCGTCGACATTGCGACCGGAAAATCCGCCCGGTTGGGCAATTTCGTCATGGCCGGCCCGGGCCGGCTAACCTGGCGTTCCAATCCTGATTCAATCGTCTTCGCTGGTGCTGAAAAATCTGGAGAGCTTCACAGCCAGCTTTGGGAAACCCTTTACCCCACGGGCAAACTGCGGCAGATTACAAACGACCTGGATTCCTACAACACTCCCGGCCTGACCGCCGATGGGAGCAAACTCGCCGCCCCGCAAGATCTCTACCGCAGCAGCTTGTGGCTGGCACCGACCTCCAATCCCGATGCCGCTCTCCAAATCACACCAGGAACCAGCCGCGAGGATGGGAACGAAATAGGATGGAATGGCAACAGCCAGATCGTTTACAGCTATCGCGCATCAGGTCCTTCCCGGCTGGCGACCCTCGACTTGACGGTCGCCCAGCCAGTAGATCTGCATCTGCCAGGCGAGGAACAATGGTCTCCCGCATCCTGCGGGAACGGAGTCATCGCGTATACCCAGGCTATGAAGCAGAGTTTTTCCGTGTGGCACACGGATCTCAACGGAGGAATGCCGGTCGAACTCGATTCCGGCCCTACGAGTGCTAAACCTGTTTGTACCCCAGACGGCAAGACCGTTGTGTACGAAAAAGCTGAGGGTAACGAAACTCGGTTGATGCGAGTGCCGGCGGCCGGCGGCCCACCGCAAAAGCTGAACGACCTGAATATGGCGCTAGCCAAATTCTCGCCTGACGGCCGACTGATCGCCGCTCTTTATTGGACCGACCCGACCGCGGTCCCGAAACTGGCGCTGATTTCACCCGAAGGCGGCGCCCCAACCCGGGTGATTGATCTGCCGCCGGAGGCGGCGAAGCAGACCTACGAAGAGCAAAGCGGACTCGACTGGATGCCGGACAGCCGCAGCATTGTCTTCGCGATGCACAAGAACGGCGTCACCAACCTCTGGCTCCAGCCCTTGAGCTCGCCCGGCAGCAAGCCCGCTCCGCCGCGCCAGTGGACGCATTTCTCCTCTAACGACGTAAGAGCATTCGCCATTTCACCCGACGGCA
>DAISJK010000204.1:0-2581 GCA_036821505.1 Opitutaceae bacterium | reverse complement strand
TAAAATGCTTTTAATGATATTAAGCAGTTTTTAGATTGCTTATTTGTCATGAATTGAAGATTTAAAGCTGCATGAATGCTATCAATGACATCGTCCGCCAAGGGCTGGATAAACGACTTCAGCAACTTCAAGAAGCGAAAGAATCCGCCGTCCGACCAACCCGGGGTTGGCTGCGCGCGGTCCGCGAGGCAATTGGTGCCAAGCAAGACGTCGTGGCAAAGCGCATGGGTGTGAAGCGCCAGTCCTATGCGCGCCTTGAGGTAACCGAGGCTCAGGGCTCCATCAGTCTTAGTTCGCTGCGGAAAGCCGCGGACGCGATGGACTGCGAGGTCATCTATTATGTGGTCCCGAAGCCGGCAGTGGCTGCGAACTATACAGAGCTGGCAAAGAGGCATGACCCGACATTCAAGCACCTAAAAGCCGCCGAACATTCGATGGCGCTGGAGGATCAGGCCGTGGGCGATCTGAAACTGAAACCTTGAGCAATATCTTCCAGGCCAAGGAGAATAAAACTCCCCTCACCGAGGAGGAGAAGCTGGAGCTTATCCCCAGCTTGAGCACGCGCGCAGAATTAAACGAGGCCGAGCGGACCAACATCCTACAGGCGCGGATCTGGGCGATGCGCCCGCGAACGTTAAAGCGGGATGACTTGGTAACGGACGTCTTCGGCCGGGAATTGCACCAACGGATGTTCGACCACATCTGGAAGTGGGCGGGCTCCTATCGGAAAACGGATCGCAACCTCGGATGGGAAGTCCATCGTCTGACGGAGGGAGTCTACAATGCCTTCGCGGACGCCCGCGTGTGGCTACAATACGAGACCTATCCGCTGCAGGAATCGGCGGTGCGGCTACATCACCAGCTCGTGCGGGTGCATCCCTGGCCAAATGGGAACGGACGACATGCCAGGTTGATGGCTGATATCCTGGTGCAATCGCGTGGCGGTGACGAACTCACGTGGGGCGCGGGCGCCGACATTGTTACGCAGGGGAAGGCGCGCGCGAATTACATCGAGTGCATCCTCAAGGCCGACGCTGGGGACTTTGCTCCCCTGCTCGCCTTTGCGCGGAGTTAACTGGCCCGCGTATGCGGCCTGAAGGAACCTCCTGCAACCTCGCAAACCTGGTGATACATTTCACTGAAGCCTCATGACCTGAAGGCCGCTGGTACCCGATCCGGCGCCGAATGGCTCAGAATGTCGGTTTTCCTAACAAAAATCGGCCGAACGCGATTGTTACGCTTGCGTGTAAAACACTATAAACAATTCATTACAAATGATTAACGATACAATGCCGAGATGTTGGTATGTGGTATGCTGCTTAATCTGCAATGATGAACTCACGTCTACTTGCGTCAGGTTTACTCGCGGCCGCTTTCGCACTATCGTTCAGCGGAGCGCGCGCCGATGAACTAATCGTCAACGGAGGCTTCGAGACCGGCGACTTCACCGGCTGGAGCACCGCAAACGGGGGCTCGGGTGCTTGGTTCGTGACTTCGGGCAACAGCGCGCCCGACAGCGGCGAACCCACCGTTGGCCCGGCGAGCGGAAACTACTACGCCGTTACCGGTCAAGGCGGTCCGGGCTCTCATTCTCTCTGGCAAGACTTCACGGTCGGCGCCGGACAGACCGTCAACGTGTCGTTTGACATGTTTGACAATGACTTTAGCGACGCTGGACCGCTCGGTGGCAACGGCAACCTGAACTATAGCGACGGCGCCAACCAGCACGTCGAGGTCGACATTCTGGACAGCACCGGCTCGACGATTCTGGATAATCTGTTCTACGGCTCCACGCCCGCCGCCGGACCGAATCCGTATCAGGCTTACTCGTTCAACATTTCGAGCGCGGTCGCCGCCGGCGGGACCTACGAACTCCGCTTTGCCGAAGTCGACAATCAGTTTTTTAACAGTATGGGCGTCGACAATGTCAGCGTGACCGATTCTGCGTCGTCGGTTCCGGATGCCACCTCGACCCTGATGTGCCTCGGTGCGGCGCTTCCGGTGCTGGCCGGCCTGCGCCGCCGCTTCCGTCGCTAAGCACTCGTTCTACTGGCAGAACTTTTCGGTCGCCGCGCCTCGTGCGCGGCGACTTTTTTATGCTCGCCGAAGGGCCTGAGCTACTTCGCCAGGTCGTACAGCGCGTACCCGGCTAGCAGATTGGGCAGAAACGAGCAGGTCGTCTTCCAATCGCCGAGGAGATGCACCCTATGGGCCACGCGGATGCCCTTGGCCCGGCAGAAATCCTCGAAGTCGGCGATGGTGACGGGATTGGCCGGGCGGCTCTCGAACCAGGCGGTGGGATAGACCGCGTTGCGCACCTTGCGGCCCCGCACGAGCATGCCCAGGCGATTTTTCCAGAACCCATGATTGACGAATCCGACCGTCAAGGTGCGGCCGGCGCGCAGCGCTTCGAGGATGACCTCGGCCGGATCAGCCAGCTCGTGCACCGTGCGCGAGCAGATGACACGGTCGAAATGGCGGTCGGGGAAGGCGCGCAGGAAACCGACCAAGTCGCCTTGATAGGCGCTGACGCCGCGGCGGACGCAGGCGGCGACCTGGGAGAAGTCACGATCCACGCCGA
>DAISJK010000203.1:858-2583 GCA_036821505.1 Opitutaceae bacterium | reverse complement strand
CCCATGGATTATCCGGCTTGCCGAGTACCCGCATGAATTCCAAGAGATCGCCGGCAAACCATTCGTGCAGCGGCTTGCCCTCCAACTTGTAACGAAAGTGTCCCTCCGTCCCGACTACCGAACTGCGCAGCTCCCTTAGCAACAACAGCATCGACTCCGCCTTGGTCTGGTATTTTTTGACTGTCGCGGTTTCTCTGGTGTGGCTCAGCCATAGGATCCAATTTCGCCACAGGGCGACATCATCGGCATCGAACACTTCGTACATCGGCCCATTGAACGTCGTCAGATAATTCAGCAACCGGCTCGCCCCCGGATTGCCGCGAACGACAAAAGCCGAATGTGCAAGCTCGTCGACGAAGCCGTCCGGATCGTCGAACCAGTCGTTGATCCGGTTCAAGCCCAGCTTTCTATTGGCGTGGTTCAGAGAGCCGTAATGCTGTTTGCGGGCCATCAGGCTTTTGATTTTGTCTGTCATCGTCGGCGGACGGCGATGAGCGACCGCGTCGTCGATGCCCAGGTAATGCATACCGGCGGTGGCAAAGGCGACGAAGCCGGTCCAGATGCGCTTCCATTCCCGCCGCATTGCTTCGCAGCCGCTCTCCTTCAAGACATTGTCGAGGTAGACATTGACGGCATTGCGCGCCTTGGCGCCGTGGCCGTCGACGGCGTTGTCGATGCCGACATGCATGCGCCAGAACTGGGAGTCGATCCCATGATAATCGAGCTTCTTGATCGTTTGCGCGAGTTCCAAGACCTCCCATTCGAGGAAGAGGGTCATGCCGATGATCTCGGGAAAATAGCGATCGGAATTCTGCGATATCGCCATTTGGAAGACCGGACTACAGAAGTCGCCGTCATTGAATTTCGGATGATCCGCATACGCCCGCGACGCCACCTCGGGCAGCATGATATTGAGGCCGCGAAGGAACGTCGTGAACAGATTGCCGTGGTGCAGCGCCGGATCGCCATTGCCGAATTCATCGCTCCACACGTCGAATAAGAAGCCTCGCACGTCGTCCAGCGTTCCGGTATTGGCGACAAACCGCAGCCAAGCGCCGTCATTCTGATTGTAGGGGCCGGAATGGACTCGGTCATTGACGATATCGGCCCGGGCCTCGTCGAGCTCCCAGGGCTTCATGCGCGCCGCCTGGTCGCGATAGAAGTCGTAGATCTCCTCCAATTTCGCGTCGAACGTATTCTTGTCGTAGTCGAAGTATTTCTCCAGGATGACGGCGCCCGAGTCAGGGTAGGTTTGATGCTCGATCGCGTCGCGTGCCACGCCGAGAAATTGATCGACGATCTTGGAACTGAACTGATACATCTCCGGAAACTGGTCGATATTGCACAGCATGTAATAGAAATCGCGGTACTCCAGGCCCTCCAGCGGGTTGCGCTCGCTTTCGACGTAGGCCACCGAAGGCTTGGCGTCAGGCTGCTCGGGCGTAACGAACGTGCGCCGGACGACGAAACCGAGGTCCGCCCAGTGCTTGACCATGCCGTTGTCGCCGCTGCACCTGGACCAATCCAGATAAACGATGTCGCCGGCGCACTGGCCAAGCTCGATCATCCGCAAATTATGATAATGGCTGCTGCCGATATCGAAGTCCTCTCTAACCGCGGCTTCGTAATCGCCGACCCCGCTGGTAAAGCCGCCGACCGCGTTGGAAAGCTGCGAAATGCGGTCGTGATATTGAGCTGCTGTGTCTTCGGAGACCGCGACGGCTT
>DAISJK010000203.1:0-848 GCA_036821505.1 Opitutaceae bacterium | reverse complement strand
CCGGCAATAATCGGTGCACCGGCTCTTTATGAATTCAAAGTAGCCGGCGTCCGCGCGCCTCGACGGTAGCGCGTCGGGCTGCCCGGCATGGGCCGCGGCGGCTCTGCGCTTTGTGATCTTTTTTTTGGGCGTGGCTTTGCGTTGCGGATGCTCCTGACTTTCGCTCTGCTGGAATTCTTCCGGCGAGGGGACGACAAAATGGAAATACCTGCCGCCAAACCGATCGAACTGCTCCTGCACAAGGAATTGAACGCGATCGAGGCTGGGAAGCCGCTCGGCCGGCGTCTGATCTCTCGGCTTTACACTATCGACAAGCTCCGCAAAGGTTGCGCCAAGGTTATCGCAGAGCGTGTCGATATAATCCGGCCGGGTGTCGCCGTCGCCGGGCGGCGGGAACAAGAACGCTTCGATGCTCGCCGGTTCGGGCCGCCGGAATTCGACGCCCCGCGACCACGGCTGCCGCACCAGCATGAGGCGGCTCAAATCGCCATGCGTGCCTTCGTACGGAAACGATTTTTGCAGCTCTTCCGCCGACCGGTCGGTAATGACGCTATCCGGTCGCTGCGCGGGCCACCAATGGGTATTGCATTCGAAAAAGTCGGCCTGCCACGGCACGGCCATGAACTTGGTTATGTCGCCCGCCTCCAGATGATCGGCCAATCGATAGGCCTCCGCATACGCGTGCGGCGAATGCGAGATCGCTGTCATTTCAATGCCGGGAAAGAACGGCCCGCCGGTGCAGGCGTCGAGCGCCGTGCGGGTTAAAATCCCCGGCTGGTGGGCCGGGTCCGAGCGAACGGCGGCATGCCGCGTGCCCGGTCTGAATCGATGCTGGGCCCAGGCCTCGA
>DAISJK010000202.1:0-2583 GCA_036821505.1 Opitutaceae bacterium | reverse complement strand
GGGCTTTGCTGGAATCGGCGTAAAGCGCGGGAGGATCGCCGGGCCGGCGGGGGCCTTCCACGACCTTGATCTTGCGGCCGGCGACTTTTTCGACCGCGCGGATGACCTCGCGATTCGACGAGGGCCGTCCGGTGCCAAGATTGTAGAATAGCGCCGCGCTTGGAGTTGCCAGCCGGTCGAATACGGCGATGTGGGCGCGGCTCAGGTCGTCCACATGGACGTAATCCCTCAGGCAGGTTCCGTCGGGGGTCGGATAGTCGGTGCCGTAGAGTTCGAGCTGCGGGCGCTTGCCCATCGCGGCATCGATGGCTAGGGGGATCAAATGGGTCTCCGGATTGTGATCTTCACCGATCGATCCGTCCTCGGAGGCTCCGGCCGCGTTGAAATAGCGAAAAGAGGCGAAGCTCAGACCGTGGGCTTGCGACAACGATTTCAGGAGGTTTTCGACGTCGAGCTTGGTTTGACCGTAAGGGTTGATGGGAGACTGCGGCAGGCTTTCGACGATCGGCACCGAGGCGGGGATCCCGTAGGTCGCGCAAGTGGAGGAGAAGACGAATTTCTTCACCCCGGCGCCCACCATGGCCTGGAGGAGGTGAATGGTCGCGGCCAGGTTGTTTAAGTAGTACTTGAGCGGGTTCGTCACCGATTCGCCGACGTAGCAATAGGCGGCGAAGTGCATCACGACCTCGATTTTTTCGTCCCGCAGGATTCGCCCGACGGCTGCCTCGTCGCCCAAATCCGCCTCGACCAGCTTGAGAACGGGCGCGACCGCGCCCCGATGGCCGTAGACCAGGTTGTCGAGCACCACCGGGCGGTGCCCGGCGGCGGAAAGCTGGCGGACGCAATGGCTGCCGATGTAACCGGCTCCGCCTACGACGAGGACATTTAGGCCCATGGGACGTGGAAGTATTGCTTTCAACGGACTGTTGGCTAGCGATTTTCGTTCCCCGGAAGCTGTCCTTGCTTCCGGAAACCATGGAATTGTCACGCATCGTCATAACCGGGGTAGGGTTGACCGCCCCAAACGGGAACTCATTGCCGGAGTTCAGGCGCAACCTTCTGGAGGGTGTGCCCGGAGTGGAGTGGCTGGACGTGCGCTACATGGGCCGGCATCCGGCAGGCGTCTGCCATTACGATCCTCTGAAGTATCAGAAAAAAAAGGAGCTGCGGGTGGGGACGCGGGCGGGCTCGATCAGCATCTACAGCGCGCGAGAGGCGCTGGCCGATTGCGGCGTCGATTTTGAAGCGATGCCCAAGGATCGGATCGGCATCTACATCGGCTGCACCGAGCACGGGAATGTCGAGACGGAGAACGAAATCTACGCCATCTCGAAGTTTAATTACGACACCCGCTTCTGGTCGCACTACCACAATCCGCGGACGGTGGCGAACAACCCGGCCGGCGAGGTTTCGCTGCACCTTGGGATCACCGGGCCAGCTTACACCGTGGGCGCGGCCTGCGCGGCGGGCAACCTCGGCCTGATTCACGCGGCGCAGATGCTTCGTTTGGGCGAGGTCGATTTTGCGCTGGGCGGCGGGGTGAGCGAGAGCATCCATACGTTCGGAATTTTCGCCGGCTTCAAGTCCCAGGGAGCGCTCGCTTCCCATCCGGACCCGAAAAAGGCGTCGCGTCCATTCGACAAGGCTCGCAACGGAATCGTCGTTTCGGAGGGGGGATGCCTCTACGCGATGGAACGGCTTGCGGATGCCCAAGCCCGCGGAGCGAAGATTTACGCCGAGATTGCCGGTTACTGCGTCAACAGCGACGCCAGTGACTACGTCCTGCCCAATCCCGTCCGCCAGTCCGAATGCGTGCGCCAGTCGATCGCCCACGCGGGACTGGAGCCCCGCGACATCCATATCGTCAACACCCACGCCACCGCCACGCTCCAGGGCGACATCCAGGAGTGCGGTGCGATACGCGCGGTTTTTGGGGATGGCTGCCCTGACACCTGGATCAACAACACGAAGAGCTTCATCGGTCATTGCATGGGAGCGGCCGGCGCCCTGGAGCTCGCCGGCAATCTGCCGGCGTTCGACGATCTCATGGTGCATCCGACCATCAACGTGGAGCATCTCGATCCCCAATGCGCGCTGCCCAACCTCGTGCTCAACCGTCCGCGAAAGGCTGAGCGGGTGGACGCGATCCTCAATAACTCGTTCGGTATGTTGGGAATAAATTCCAGTTTGATTGTGAAGCGTTTCGCTCCATAGTGCGTGGCGCTCATGACCAAAGACGAATGCAAGAAGCTGGTGATTGACATCATTGCCGACATCGCGCCCGACGAGGACCTTTCCCAGGTCAAGCCCGACGTCCGCCTGCGCGATCAGCTCCAGCTCGATAGCATGGACTTTCTCGACATCGTCATGGAGCTGCGCAAGCGGCACGGGATCGAGGTGCCGGAAGCCGACTACGGCCGCCTCGCCTCCCTCGACAGCTGCGCGGAATACCTGACACCGAAGTTCGACGCGCTCGCCGGGAAGCATTGAACACCCGCGCGCACTACGACGTCGCGATCATCGGCGCCGGAATCTCCGGCTTGGCGGCCGGCATCCGCCTGGCCCATTTCGGCCGGAAGGTGT
>DAISJK010000201.1:0-2611 GCA_036821505.1 Opitutaceae bacterium | reverse complement strand
ACTGCGGGAGTGAATGTGGCTGCGAGCGTAAGCGAGTGGGTGGCTGCGAGCGTGAGCGAGTGGTCCAGTCAAGTCGTTGCCACCCTAGCCCACAAGACCTTCAGATAGCGGCTTTCGAGGCAGTTGGAATAGACCGGATGGTCCGGTCCTGCGCCCGTGCGGTCGAAGAACTGCAATCGGCGTCCTAATCGGTGCGCCGCTTTGATCACGTGCCCCTCGAAATCCTCGAGGCTCAGCAGGCCCGAGCACGAGCAGGTCACGAAAATCCCGCCCGGCTTGACCAGCGAGATCGCGAGAAGATTGAGGTCTTCGTATTTCTGCCGCCCCTCCCAGTTGCCGCCCTCATCGCGGGTGAAAATGAACTTCGGCGGATCGAGCACGACGACGTCCCATTTTTCACCGTTCTGCTGCATCTGGCGCGCGTAGGCGAAAGCGTCGGCGTGCACGAACTTGAGCCGGGCCTGATTCAAATTTGAGTTGCGCTTGGCTTGCTCCAGCACCGCCTCGTCCAGATCCACGCTCGTCACCTCATCAGCCCCCCCAGCCAACTTTGCGTTGAGCGAAAAGCCGCCGGTGTAGCAGCACAGGTCGAGGACGCGCGCCTTGCCGGTGAAGCGCCTGATCGCCATTCGATTTTCGCGCTGGTCGCAGAAAAAGCCCGTTTTGTGCCCCTCGGCGAAATCCACTTCGTAGCGCACGCCATGCTCGCGGATCTTAACGACGCGCGGCGCGGCGGCGTTCGTCTCGTTGAAGGTCGACGGCTTGATCCCCTCCAGGCTCCCGAGATCGTGGTCCACCTGCACCCGCGCAAATTTTGTGCCGGCAAGTTCGTGCAGGAGCGGCAGCCAGGCCGGCAATCGCTGGGCCATGCCGAGGCTGTAAACTTCGCACAGCAGCGTGTCCCCGTAGCGGTCGATCGCGAGCCCGCTCAATCCGTCGCCGTCGGAATTGATCAGCCGGTACGCGTCGGTTGACTCGTCGAGCTTGAACATGTCGCGGCGCAGCCCGACGGCGCGCCGGATCGCCGCCTCGAAATAATCCTCGCCGATGGGCTCCGCCCCATGCGCTACGACCCGCAGCGGAATCTTCGCCCGCGGATTATAGAGCCCCGCGCCCATCCGTTCGCCTTTTTTGTCGTAGACCGCGACTAGGTCACCCGGCCGCGCATTGGGTGAAACCTCGCCCAAAAGCCTGGGGAAAATCGCCGGCTGAAAAGTGAAATACTTAAGCTGCGCCCAAGGTCGCGGCCATGCGGAGCGATCAATGGGGGCTTCCGAGGCGGGCTTGGCTTCCGACATGTTCGATGGCATGGAGGCAGGACCCCTCCAAGGCAAGGTAGGTGGAGCGCGTTGTCCCTAACGCGCTCTACTCAAAGATTTCTGAATCCAAACGGCGCCCAGCCGTCGCGCGTTACGCCACCCGTTCGACGATCAGCGGCGGCGGAGTCGGGCGTTTCGGGGCGAGGCGGTAGGCGTTCTTGAAGAATTCAAGCGCCTGCTCGAGCTTCGCCTCGTCGTTGTAATGGATCATCATCAGCGGCTCGCCCTGCTTCACCTGGGTGCCGACTTTCTTGATTTCCGAGACGCCGACCGAGTGGTCGATCTTGTCCTGCGGATGCTCCCGGCCGGCTCCGAGCAGATGCACGCCACGCGCGATCATGGCTGCATTGATCGTATGCACATAGCCGCGCTTGGGCGCCGGCAGCTTTCGGATATGCCGGGCCTGCGGGAATTTCTCCGGGTGATCGATGTAGGAAATGTCTCCGCCCTGTGCCTTGACCAGGTCCTTGAACTTGGCGAAAGCCGAGCCGTCCGTCAGGTGCCGTTGCACCGTCTGCTTGGCCGAAAGCGTGGAGCCGGCCACCCCGGCCAGGCGCACGATCTCCATTCCGAGCTTCAGCACGAGTTCCTTCATGTCCTCGGGTCCCTCGCCTTTCAAAAGCTGGATGGCCTCGCGCACCTCAAGAGCGGTGCCGACCGTATCGCCCAAGGGCTGGTTCATGTCTGTGACCAGCGCGACGCAGCGGCGCTTCATCGAACGGCCGACGCGGGTCATGGAGCGCGCAAGCTGCTTGGCCTGTTCGAGGTCCTTGATAAATGAGCCGTTGCCCCACTTCACGTCGATCACGAGTCCTTCGGCGCCCTCGGCTAGCTTGCGGGAAAGCACGCTGCCTGTGATGAGGGGAAGGCTGGGGATAGTGCCGGTTTCCCGGCGAAGTTCGTAAAACTTGGCGTCGGCCGGGGCCAAGTCCGGGTTTTGCGCGATCACGGCGCCGCCGATTTTGCTCAATTGTGACGCGAATTGCTCGTTGGTCTGCTGCCCCTTGAATCCTGGGATGGACGCCAGCTTTTCCAGGGTGTTGATAAGGTAATCGTGCTCGACCCCGCACATCATCGGCACCACCACGCCCGAAGCCATTGCGAAAGGCACCAAAACGAGGGCAGTTTTGTCGCCCACGCCTCCCGTCGAATACTTGTCGATCTTGGGCTTGGCTATATGGGAAAGATCGATCACCTCGCCCGAAAGCATCATTTCCTCGGTCAGGTCGGCGGTTTCCTGCGCCGACATACCTGAAAAGTAGATGGCCATGGCCAACGCAGCCAGTTGATGT
>DAISJK010000200.1:0-2618 GCA_036821505.1 Opitutaceae bacterium | reverse complement strand
CTCGACCCCATGGCGGGCCGAGCCGTGGACCCTCGCCGAAGCCGTCGATGCCGCCAAGAAGGCGGATGTTGCGGTGTTGGCGCTCGGCGAAAACGCAGCGTGGATGAGTGGCGAGGCCTCGTCTCGGACGCACCTGACTCTGCCGGGCAGGCAACAGCGCCTTCTGGAAGCCGTCGTCGCGACTGGAAAACCCGTGGTGCTGGTCGTTTTCAGCGGACGCCCGCTGGCGCTGACGTGGGCGGCGGATCACACGCCCGCAATCTTGCAAGCGTGGTTTCCGGGAGTGCAGGCCGGCCCGGCGGTCGCGCGGATACTGTTCGGCGACGCCAATCCGAGCGGGAAGCTCACGGTTTCGATGCCGCGCACGGTCGGACAGGAGCCGCTCCATTACGACGAATTGAACACGGGGCGGCCCGCCGACGGAGTCGATCTCGACCATCCGCCCACCTCGAAAAAGGAGAAATACCATTCGCGGTACATCGATGAGCGGAACGACGCGTTGTTTCCCTTCGGCTATGGGCTGAGCTACACGCACTTCACCTATTCCCCGGTTGTCCTGAGTGTCTCGCAGATCAGCGCCGGCGCGCTCAACGGCGGACAGGCTGCGCCCCTTATAGTCTCGGCGACGGTCACGAACTCCGGATCGCGCGACGGCGACGAAATCGCGCAGCTCTACATCCGTCTTCGCGGAACGAGCGTCGCGCGCCCCGTCAGGGAGCTCAAGGGGTTCCGGCGGCTGTCGCTCAAGCCGGGAGAGTCGGCGCGCGTAGAGTTCAGCATCGGCCGCGACGAACTGTCATTCTGGAACATCGACATGAGCGACGTGGTCGAGCCGGCCCAGGCCACCGTGTGGATCGGCCCCAGCTCAGCCGAGGGCGAAAGCGCGGATTTCAGCATTGTCAATTGAGCGGTTAACTGACGCTGTAACCGACCTCGGCGAAGCGGCCCGAGCATCAAAGCCAGACGCGCCCTCCCACCCCCCGCCCTCCCATGGAAAAACATCCAGCTGCGGCTTTAGCGGACGCAATCATCGCGGGGATCGAGCGTCTTCTGCCGGAGTTTTTGGCCAATCCCGAGGACTTCAACAACTGCGGCGGAAACGTGGCCGTTTGCATCATCGACGAGCAGGGCGGCGTTTATGGCCGGCTGTTCGGCAAGGATAAGAACCGGGTGCGGCAGGCGTACAAGATCGCCTGGATCAAGGCCAGCCAGGTCTGGATCACGGGAATGAAGACGGGCGAATATGAGCGGGCTGTCTTCACGGGCGCCGTGGATGAAAATAAGTTCGGGATCATCCGGCCCGATTTCCTCGGCTGGGAAGGCGGACAGCCCTTTGCGCTGAAGGGCGGAGTCAAACTTTCGGTCGGGGTTAGCGGCATGCGCGGAACGAGCGACCTTGAAATCGCCTCCCGCGCCGTCGCGGCGATCGGATAATTAATCTCATGGAAACAATACCCTCGATGTCTTCAACCGCCGTGGTGAAAGCGGCGCGCCGCCTGTTTGTCCTCGGCTCGGCGATCGGCTTGGCTGTCTCCGGACAATGCCAGACCGCAGGCTATGCCGGCGTCCCCTTTCACGACTCCGTCTATAATGGGGGCCCGCAGGCGATCCCCGGCCGCGTGCAGTGCGCCTATTACGATTTCGGCGGCGAAGGAATCGCCTACCACACCGAAGACACAAAGAACAAGGGAAGCGGGACATTCAACAAGCCCGACGGAACCTACCTGAACGAATTCCGGATGAACGAGGCGGTCAGCATCTCCTACGTCAAGTTCGGGCATGCGGCAAAAATCGACGACAACCCGTTCAATCTCGTGACGCCTCCGAAAAACCAGCTCTATGTGGGCTGGACCAAGGCGGGCGAATGGTTCAACATGACGGTGGACGTCAAGGAGGCGGGAGAATACGCGATCGATCTGCTTTACACGTCGCATCAGGGCGGAGCGCTCTCGCTTGAGTGGAACGGCAAGCCGCTGCTGACCGCGCCCATCGCTGTGCAATCGACCTTCAACGCGGCCGAGCCGACCAAATGGCGCAACTGGCATCATTGGAATCTGATGAAATCGTGCGCCGTGGTGAACCTGCCCCAAGGCGTCGGAGTGCTGAAGCTTCGCATACTTACGGAGGGCAATATGAATCTCGCCTATCTCGATTTCCACCCGACGAGCGCGGCAGGGTCTCCCTAGTGGGTTTGTCGGGCTGCCGAAAACCGGGCCGAGCCGCCATTGCGATCAGAAACCGCTCTCTGCAAGGCCTCCTCCAGAAGGGCGATCGCCCTTGCCTGCGGCTGCATAGCGCTGGCGGCGCTGGCTGCCTACCACAACAGTTTTTCAGTTCCGTTCCTGTTCGACGATTCGTCGATGATCGCGGACAACCCGACGATCCGGCATCTTTCCGACATCGGCACGGTGCTCGCGCCGCCGAACGACGGAAGCGGTGTCACGGGCCGGCCGATCATCAACCTATCCCTTGCCGTGAACTACGCCATCAGCGGGACGCGGGTGTGGAGCTATCATGCGCTTAATCTGCTGATCCATATCCTGGCAGGATTGACGCTGTTCGGGGTCGTGCGCCGCACGCTGGATAGGTGGAGCGCGTTGTCCCTAACGCGCTCGCCC
>DAISJK010000199.1:0-2630 GCA_036821505.1 Opitutaceae bacterium | reverse complement strand
AGGAAATACTCGAGCCGCTCGGCCGAACCGCGCCCGAGGACGTATTCGCGCACGAAGTCCCGGTAGCCGTCGTTCCAGGAAGCCCAGCCGGTGTCGCGCAGGGCGCCCGCGATATGCCCGCGGAAGCTCCACGGTTCCGCGATCAGCACGACGTCCGGCTTGACGCGCTTCAACGCAGTTTCGATTTCCACCAGCACCTCGACTCCCAAAAGATCGGCCAGGTCGAAGCGGAAGCCGTCCACTCCGTAAGCCTCGATCAAATGGGTGCAGCTGGCGACGATCAGCCGGCGCATCATGGCGGATCGCGCGCGCAAATCGTTGCCGCAACCGCTCCAGTTGGTCAGCTGGCCAGCCGAGTCGTGTTCGAAGCAATAGAGCCGGTCTATGAAGAATAAATGGGCGGGCTCGCCCACGTGATTGTAAACCACGTCGAGCAGCACGGCCATGCCCCGCCGGTGGAACGCCGCGACCAGTTCCTGCAATTCGCGCACCCCCGAGGCCTCCTCCGGGGCCAGCGAATAACTGCTTTCCGGAGCAAAATAGCTATTCGGCATGTAACCCCAGTGATACTCGTCCGGCGTGCGGTTATCGAATTCCTGCACCGGCTGGAGTTCGACGCAGTTCACTCCGAGGTGATGAAGGTAAAATTCCGGGCTTTCCACCCACTTGCGCAGCCCGATGAACCCGCGGCGCTCAGTCGGAGTCGACGCAACGGGCGCGTTGGCCGCGAGATCGCGAACATGGGCTTCCGCAATCACCAAGTCGTGCCAGGCCGGGGTGGCCAGGCCGCGGTCGCCGGATCCGATCCAAGCGCGATCCATAATGATACCGGGGCCGCCTCGGTCTACCGTGGCCAAGGCGTAAGGATCGAGGATGCGCATGGCGGGATCGAAACCCGCACCTTTGTCTCCTATTCCGTCCACCGTGTACCAGTAGAACCAGCGATGGAGATTCTGATCCAACACGACTTCCCAGACCATCGCGCCCCCCGCGCTGCCCCGGCGTTCCAGCGGAAAGGAGTGGGCCTCGGCCTGACCAGCCAGAGTCTCGCAAAGGTGGAGCGTGACCGACCGGGCGCGGGGCGCGAAAAGTCGGAAGACGGTTTCATCGGCGCCAACCTGCGCGCCCAGCGGAAGATCGGTCTCCAGCTCATAGAAAAAATTGCCTGGCATGAGCGGCACTCGGACCGCGTCCGGCGACGAGCTTGCCGACACGGTGAAAGCCTGCGCCAAATCCAGGGGCGCGGCAAAAGTCGCCCGCCAGAGCTGCAATCCACTGCACGATGGATCCAATCTCCGATTAATGTTGCCTGGTTCGTCCCGCACCGCGTTTGGGGCGTCGTTGGGAAGGCTGAGCCAGAGGTTTTCGTCGGTCACGAATTTGAACCGACACGGCGACGGCCAGCCGACCTTCGCTGAGGGTCCCGCCCACTCGAGCACGCGTTCGCTTTCGAGCTCGGCCGGCCTCAGCAGCCAGTCGTCGCCGGCGGCGGTTGGCTGCCAGTCGTTGAAATCTCCAGCAAGATAAACGCGGTCCCGCACAGGATCCACGTCGCAGCCGTGCTCCAGCGGCAGGACGAACGCCAATTCCCCAGGCGCCGGCACAAAGTAGCCATAGCGCCGTCCCGAAGCCAGCCCGGGCGCCGGTGCCAGCCCCGTGATAGGCGGCGCGCCGGAACTCAGGTTGAGCTGCGGGGGAGCCGGGTCGGACCAGTCGCTTTCAAATTCGACGATGGCCGTTGATGGCGAATCGAGCCATGCACGGACGAGTCGGGGGACAGGCATCGGTTGTTTTGCTTTTGGAACGGACAGGAAAGAAGATAAGCGAAACCGTCATAGTCCTCTAATTCAACCATGGACCCGCCGAGCACCACCCCATCCCGCGAGAGAATTCTCGTCGCCCTGTCGGGCGGCGTGGACAGCTCGGTAGCGGCCCTGCTGCTCAAGCAGCAGGGCCACGACGTGGCCGGCGCATACATGAAAAACTGGATCAACGAGGATCCGGTCATCGGGCACTGCCCCTGGGAACAGGACATCGAAGACGCCCGCAAGGTAGCGGATCGGATCGGAATCGAATTTCAGGTGGTCAACCTCATGGCCGAATACCGCGAGCGCGTGGTGCGGTATCTCCTCGACGGCTATGAGCGCGGACTGACGCCCAATCCTGACATGATGTGCAACCGCGAGATCAAGTTCGGCGTGTTCGCCGCCTGGGCGAAAGATCACGGCTTCGGTGCGGTCGCGACGGGGCATTACGCACGGCGGGATGGAGACGCCCTTCTCGAAGGCGCCGACCGCAACAAGGATCAATCCTACTTTCTGGCCCTGCTCGGCCCCGAGCAGATCCGTTTTGCGCGCTTTCCCGTGGGACACATGACCAAGCCGGAATTGCGCAAACTGGCGCGCGCGGCCGGCCTGGCCACCGCGGACAAGAAGGACAGCCAGGGGATTTGCTTTATCGGCGAGGTGAAAATGCGCGATTTCCTGCGGGCTTACGTGCCCGAGCGACCTGGGCCGATTGTGCGCGTCACCGACGGGCAAGAGTTGGGCCGCCATTGCGGGCTGCACTACTACACCTTGGGGCAGCGCCGAGGCATCGGCGTGCCCTCGAACGCCGAGCGCGAGCGGATC
>DAISJK010000198.1:0-2639 GCA_036821505.1 Opitutaceae bacterium | reverse complement strand
CCTCCGCCCTGGCCTATCTCGCACCCCCGGTCGAGCCACCGAAGGCGCTCAAGGCGCGCATCCTCGCCTCGATCGCGGGCGAGCCTTCGCGAGCCGGGCTCGCGCCCATTATTCCTTTCCCTGTCCTGGCGCCCTGGGCTCTTGCCGCGTGTTTCGCCGCGGTGGCCTTCGGATTCGGCGCGTTATACTGGTCGGTGCACTCGGAAAACGCGCTTTTGCGCCAGGAGGAAAAACTGGCCGAACTGGAGCTGCGCGGAGCGCGCGATCAACTTGAGGGCGAGCGCATCCTACGAGGGCGGGAAGTGGCCGATGCCCGCAAGGAGGTCGACTCGGCCCAGGAACAAATGACCACGCTTCAACGCAAACTCAGTTCCGAGGGCGATCTGGCGCGGATGAAGATCGCGACCTTGGTCTCCATGCTCGGAAATTCTCGAGAGGCAGTGGCCGTGGCGGTATGGGACCCCGGCCGCCAGCAGGGTGTCCTGAACGTCTCCAAGCTGCCGACGCTGGCCGAGGACAAGGACTATCAGCTATGGCTCATGGACCCGCAGTACCCGGCGACGCCAGCCGTGAGCGGCGGCGTGTTCCGGGTCGACCCGGAAACGGGCGAAGCCAAGGTCGTCTTCACTTCCGGTCATCCGATGGCGGTGGCCCGATTCGCTGTAAGCCTGGAGCGCCGAGGCGGCGCGATCAAGCGCGAGGGGCCTGTGGTCCTGCTGAGCCAATAATTGGTACGGGCTTGCCTCGTGGCGCACGGCCAAGGAACCTTGGCCGCGATGATCGTAATAAAACCTCGCGTCCGCGGCTTCGTTTGCGTCACCGCCCATCCCGCCGGATGCGCCGCCCACATCCAGGAGTGGATAGACTACGTCAAGGCCAAGGGACCGATCCCGAACGGGCCGAAAAAAGTCCTGGTTATCGGGGCCTCCACCGGCTACGGCCTGGCTTCGCGGATCACCGCCGCGTTCGGCGCCGGGGCCGGCACGTTGGGGATCTTCTACGAGCGCCCCTCCGAAGATGGCCGGCCTGCCACTCCCGGCTGGTACAATTCCATCGCTTTCACCCGCGCGGCCCGCGCGGCCGGGCTCTGGGCCGGAAACATCAATGGCGATGCGTTTTCCAACGAACTCAAGAGCAAGGCCATCGAAATGATCCGCTCAAACCTGGGGACGGTGGATCTCGTTGTTTACTCGCTGGCTTCCCCCAGGCGCGTGCATCCCAAAACTGGCGTGGTGCACAAATCGGTGCTCAAGCCCCTCGGAGCGGCCTTCACCAACAAGACGGTTGATACCGACAAGGGCGTGGTGAGTGACATCAGGATCGAGCCCGCGACCGAGGCGGAAGTCGCCGACACGGTGGCCGTCATGGGCGGGGAAGACTGGGAGATCTGGATGCGCGACCTTGCAGGGGCCGGGCTGCTGGCGCCCGGGGCCAAGACCGTCGCTTATTCGTATATCGGGCCCGAGCTCACCTGGCCGATTTATAAGAACGGCACGATCGGCCTGGCCAAGAATGACCTCGAACGGGCCGCGCGGGCGATCGACGCCGCGCTGCGGCCAAGCGGCGGCCGCGCATTCATCTCGGTCAACAAAGCGCTGGTCACCCAGGCGAGCTCCGCGATTCCGGTCGTGCCTCTGTATATTTCGATTCTGTACAAGGTGATGAAGGCCCGCGGACTCCACGAAGGCTGCATCGAACAGATGCAGCGGCTATTTGCGGAACAGATCTACGCGCCGGGCGGACCCCGGTTCGACGAAGCTGGGCGGGTGCGGGTGGACGACCGGGAAATGCGCCCCGAGATTCAGGCTGCCGTGGCGGAAATCTGGCCGCAGGTCACGACCGAGACCCTCGGGGATTTGACCGACATCGCCGGGTACCGCGGCGAATTCCTCAAGCTCTTCGGCTTCGGCCTGCCCGGGATCGATTATGAGGCCCCGGTCGAGCCGCACGTGCCGATGCCGGCATGAGTTGATATTCAAATCAGTGTGGCTGCGAGCGTGAGCGAGCGGATGTCGCTCCACTCGCTTACGCTCGCGGCCACCTCACGCCACGCTGACGGAGCGTCCGTTATCTTTTGCTCCAAGCTTGAGGATGAATGGCGCGGCAGTTTTGGCCCAGGCTTCGGCCTTGGGGTAGCTTGAGGCGCCCTCGCTCCAGCATTGGCGCAGCATATCCGTGTCTATGACCCCGGGATTAAGCGGCACCGCCGCCATGCCTTTGGGCAATTCCTCGGCCAGAGCTTTAGTCAGCCCCTCAATCGCCCATTTTGAGGCGCAATAGGGAGCCACTTCGGCCGAGACGCCGCGCCCCCAGCCAGAACTGAAATTGACGATAATCCCCTTCTTGGCCTCCACCATCGCCGGAACGAAAGACCGAATCACATTGGCCACGCCCGTGATATTGACCGCGACAAGCTGGGCAAATTTTTCGGCGGGCACCTTCCAGAGCGGAGCGGGATCATTCATCAGGGCCGCGTTATTGATGAGAATATCCGGCGCGCCCCGGGCGAGAATACGCTCGGCCCAAATCTGGACTTTGACGGGCTGCGTCACGTCCACCGCGTCGAAACTGTGCGGCTCGGGATGGTCGAATCTGAGGTCGAAGATCTGCTGCCCATTGCGCCCGCAGCCCGCCACGGT
>DAISJK010000197.1:0-2643 GCA_036821505.1 Opitutaceae bacterium | reverse complement strand
CCAAATTCTTACGAATTCGGCTACTAAGCGCGTTGGGGACAACGCGCTCCACCCTTACGGCCGACGAAAACCAGCGGGATCATGCCGAGCGCGAGCAGCAGCCAGGTTCCGACGGTGTCGGGCACCTCAATGAGCTGGTCCTGATAATCAGTCGAGCCCCCCGAGGACAAATCCATGACCTTGACTCCATAGGCCCCATTCGAGGCTCCTTCGGCGGCAGTGAGCGAACCAAATTGTCCGATCGCGGCCTCAATGAAGGGATTGGTGTAGTCGATGACCTCGCTCGCGTCGGGCGCATTGGGCGAGACGCCCAGCGTCTCCTGCATCAGCTGCCAAATTGCATTTTGCAGCTCGCTGCTCGAATTCAGACGCGCCGCCTGTTCGGCGTTGGTTGCCGTGGCATAGCTGTATCCGGCCAGGGTGCCGTCGACAAATTGCGAATACAGCCAAGCGACGCCGATCGCCAGCGGCTCGCCGACTCCGTTGCTGAAATCGACATTATTGCTCAGCGTGTAGGTGTATGCGGTGTTGGCCGAAATATCCTGGTTCAGCTCGACACAAAAAGTCTCGAAGGTTCCGGGGGCGAGGCTGCTGATTCCCGCCTGATACTGGCTGGAAAGGGGAAGCCCGGTCTCCGTGGCGTTAAACTCTCCACCGTACCCAATCAGGCTTCCACCGGAGTAGACCGGATCGGAATAAGCCGTCGTGTTGATCGTGACCTCATTGGCAAGCGCCGTCGCCGCCGGGGCGCCGCCCAGCAAAAGAATGGCCAAAACTCGCCTGGCGCTGAATAAGTTCATCGTTGGATTAAGGACTGTGGCAGTTTTCGGGCCATCATGAGCAGCGGAAGGGCCGCCGCAAACTAGGATATTCCATAAAAATGACTTACAAGATTAAATCACCAGACGTTCCTCAATTGGTGGATAGATAACCAGGCCGTATTGTAAAGAAGTCCGACGCTAGTTGACGGGCGGCGGCGAATCGGACGATCCGCCCTGCGTATCCGATTTGATTTGGGCCAGCATCTGCCGCGCCTGACCAGTCCAATCTCCGCTCGGATCCATGGACAGAGCTTGTTCAAGGTCGGTTCGGCTGGTGCGCATGTCGTGCAGATGGTACTGGCACATTCCCGCGTAGCAGAGAGCCTCCGCATCATCGCTTCTTTGGCGCACGGCGCTCTGGAAAGACTCGGCCGCGGCCGCGTAGTCTCCTCTCCGGTAGAGCACCATTCCCAGACCCTTGTCCAGGGCCGGATCGGAGGGATAGTCGGTTCGCGCCTTCAGCATCAAATCGTATCCCTTGGAATCGTCGCCGAGATGGTAAACGCAGAGAAGGGCCAGCCGCCGCAGGGCGGGCGAAAACGTTGGAGCGATTTCGAGCGATTTCTCATAGCCGTGCTGCGCGGCCGGAAAGTCGCGGCGGTTTTCTGAAGCCAGCGCTTTGACAAAGAGCGCGGGCACCGATCGGGCGTCGGCGGCAAGAACCTTCTCCGCCTCGGCCACGGCGGCCTGCGCGTCGGCCGGCGTCCGGCTCCCGACAATTAGCGTGGCGAGACTTTGCGCGTCGGAGCGCTCTGAAAACGACTCATCCGCTCCAAGCAACGAATCGAGCGTGGCACCCGCGTCATCCATTTGTCCGGTGTAATATTGCGACCGGGCCAGTTCGTATTTCAGGTCGGAACGATCCGGCAGATCGCGGGAGGCCTCGCCAAGCAGCGAGCAAGACCAGCTATAGTCGCCGGCGCGGTACAAGAGGTCCCCCAATATCCCGTCGATAGCGGGATCGTTGCCCGCGCGCGCATGGGCGTCTATCGCCAAGCTTCGGGCCTTCGCCGGATCGTTGAGCGGCCCGGCGTACAGCCGGGCCAGCGCCAGCATGGTGGGGACGTCGTCGGCCTTGACCTTGAGCACACCCTTGTAGTTTTCAGCCGCCGGCCCGGGCAGGCCCTGGCGTTCCTGGATGGCGGCCAGCCGCAAGCGGGCCACAGGGTCGTTCGGCTCTTGGAGGAGGTGCTCCTGCAGATCGCGGACCCAATTTCCGGAAGCGACCGAGGGATCGAGGTCGAGAATATCGAGCCGCCGGCGGCACGCCTCGCTCCAATCGGAAGCCGCGCCGCCAGCCCGATGAAATGCCGCGCGGGCTTCTTTTTCCTCTCCCAACATGTAGTGCGTCATTCCGAGGTGATATTGCACCTCGGGCTCGCCGGGACTTTTGTCCGCGGCCTCCTGGAGCAAGGCGAGGGCCCGATGGAAATCTCCCTTGCGAAAAGCGATCCATCCCAAGGTGTCCGCGACGGGCCCGTTGTCCGGCTGGATTTCATGAGCGCGGCTGGCGATCGCTTCGGCTTGAGACAGATCGCCCAGATGCTCGCAATAAAGGTAGGCCAGATTGTTCATCGCGGTAACGAAACGCGGCTGGCCCGCCAGGATCCGCTCGTAGTCGGCTCGGGCCTCATCATAGCGCTTCATTCGGGTGCGAATGGCGGCCAATTGCATGAGCGCCACGACGTTGCCTGTCTTGTCGGCCAATGCGGTGAGCTTCTCGACCGCGAGGTCCTGTCGTTTGGAATTGAGATAGATGTCGGCGAGAACTAGGTACGCCGTCTGGGATTTGGGTTCCCATTCGATGGCTCTTTGCAAGTCG
>DAISJK010000196.1:0-2671 GCA_036821505.1 Opitutaceae bacterium | reverse complement strand
TTCTTCAGCGCCTCCATCCAGGCCTGCGCCTGCGCGCCGGAGTTCGCGAGGTTCTCGCGCAGGTGCGGCAACGTGGACAGCGGGATCACCACGGCGCCCGCGGGCGCGCGTCTTATGAAACTTTTCATCGCCGGTCATCAGGGAATGGTGGGCGCAGCCCTCGTCCGCCGGTTTTCGCGCGAGCCGGGCGTGACGCTCATGCTGCGGACGCGGGCCGAACTGGACCTCGCCCGCCAGACGCAGGTCGAGGCATTTTACGCGCAGGAGCGCCCCGATGTCGCGATCGTGGCCGCGGCCAAGGTCGGAGGCATTCACGCCAACGCCACGTACCCGGCCGAATTCCTCTTCGCCAATCTGGCGATTGCGGCCAATGCGATCGACGGCGCCTGGCGCCACGGCGTCAAGCGGCTGCTCTTTCTCGGCAGCTCGTGCATCTACCCGAAGCTCGCTCCTCAGCCCATGCCCGAGGATTGCCTGCTGACTTCGGCGCTGGAGCCGACCAACGAGGCCTACGCCGTTGCGAAGATAGCCGGCCTCAAGCTTTGCCAATATTACCGGAAGCAATACGGCGTGATGTTCCACTCGGCCATGCCGACGAACCTTTACGGCCCCTCGGACAACTACCATTCCGAGAATTCCCACGTGCTTCCTGCGCTGATCCGCAGGTTCCACGAAGCCAAGGAGGCCGGCCGCGCCGAGGTGGCGGCCTGGGGCACGGGCAGCCCGCGGCGCGAGTTTCTCCACGTGGACGATCTGGCCGACGCCTGCGCCTTTCTGCTCAAGCTCGCCGATCCGCCCGATTGGATCAACGTGGGCTTGGGTACGGATGTGACCATCAAGGAGCTGACCGAGACCGTCGCGTCGGTCGTGGGCTTTCGCGGCCGGGTGGCCTGGGACGCGTCGAAGCCCGATGGAACTCCGCGCAAGCTTCTGGATGTGTCGCGGCTCACCGGCCTCGGTTGGAAGGCGCGCATCGGGCTGCGGGACGGCATCGAGCGCACCTACGCGAGCTTTCTTGAGGAAAAGGCCGCGGGCCGATTGCGGACATGAGCGGCGAGCCGGAATCCGCGCCTTCGGGCGACGAAGGGGGGCCGCGCAAGTCGTTCTGGGAACACGTGCAGGATTTGCGCTCGGCCCTGGTGCGCTCGACGATCGCGGTCGGCATCGCGCTGCTGCTATGCTTTTTTTTGGCCGGTCACATCGGCGCCATCCTCGAATATCCGCTGCGGCGGATGAACATGTTCGAAAAAGCGAAGCCGACCGTGACTTTGGAAATCGGCTCGACCACCCTGGGGCCCTTCGAGGCTTCGCGCGATGATTTCCCGGCGCTGCCCGAGGGCGCCGCGCCGCATTCCACCTACCGCGTTGGCATGGCGAAGATCGGCGACCAGCAGGTGCTGACGCTCAAGCCCGATCCGGCCGCGCCGGACAAGGACCCCCTGCAGGTGCGCCTGCACAACTTCAGCCCGACGGAACCGTTTGCCGTGGCGTTCCACCTCGCGATTTACGGGGCCCTTGCGCTGTCGTCGCCGTTTTGGATCTATTTTCTCGGCGGGTTCATCCTTCCCGCGCTCAATCTGAAGGAGCGCCGATTGATGGGACCCTGGCTTTTTTGGAGCATCACGCTTTTTCTGACGGGCGTTCTTACGACCTATTTTTTCCTTCTTCCGGTGGCGCTGCGCGCTTCAATGACGTATTCGAGTCTGCTCGGCTTCAGCGCGACGGACTGGCGCGCGGACGAGTACATCAGCTTCGTCAGCAAGTTCGTGCTTGGGATGGGGATCGGCTTCCAGTTTCCGCTGGTGGTGCTGGGGCTGGTGAAGCTCGGTTTCCTGACCCACAAGCAGCTCGCCGGCTATCGGCGCCACGTCATCGTGCTCTCGCTTATCCTCGGCGCGCTGCTGACCACGCCCGAGGTGCTGACGCAGGTGGCCATGGCGATCCCGCTGTATCTTCTCTACGAGATATGCATTTGGATCGCATGGTATTGGGATTGGAAGAAGCGGCGCAGCGGAGCCGCTGCTTCGTAGCGGCGCTTGCCCGCGGCGCATTTTTGGGCTCTGATGGGCCGCTCCTCCCATGATCACTCCAGAGACACTTAATCAGATCGAGACCATCAAGAAGCGCGCAGGGCATCTGTGGAGGTTTCTTTGACGTAGAGTCCAAGCAGCGCGAAATCGCGCCTTTGGAGGAGCAGATGGCCGCGCCCGGTTTTTGGGACGGCCAGGAAAGGGCGCAGAAGCACATCGCCAGGCTCAACGGGCTGAAGCGCACGATCGCCCCCATCGTCGCCTTCCAGAAAAAGGTCGAGGACGTCGACGTGATGATGGAGCTGGTGGCGAGCGCGTCGCCGGCCGAACAGGAAGCCTCCGAGCGAGAATTGACCGGCATCGTCGCCGGCATGACGGGGGAACTCGACCGCCTCGAAATCACCTCATTTCTTTCGGGCCAATTCGACCGAAACAACGCGATTTTTTCCATCCAAGCGGGCGCCGGCGGCACCGAGTCCTGCGATTGGGCCGACATGCTTTTCCGCATGTACAACCGCTGGGCCGAGCGCCGCGGCTTCGAGGTCGAAGTCCAGGACGTGCAGGCCGGCGACCAGGCCGGCATCACCAAGGCCACCATCATGATCAAGGGCGAAAACGCCTACGGTTACGCCAAGGCCGAG
>DAISJK010000195.1:0-2692 GCA_036821505.1 Opitutaceae bacterium | reverse complement strand
CTGGGCGGTCAGCGAACCTCCCAGTTCTTTTGCAGCCAGGATGCTGCTGTGCAATCCGAAGCCATGCCCGGACTGCTTGGTCGTGAAGCCGAAGGAAAAAATGCGATCGAGGTTTTCGCGGTCGATGCCGAGGCCGTTATCCGACACTAAAATTTGCGCGCCGCCCGCGGCGGACGCCCGCACGCCCAGGGTCAGCTGTTTCTTCTGTTCGCCTTTTTCGAGGATGGAATCCTTGGCGTTGCGGATCAGGTTGATCAAAATCTGCAACACTTTCTGGCGGGGCACGTGCACCGGCTGGGTCTGCATGTACTCGCGCGTCACCACGATGCCATGCCGGCTCAGGGAAGCCTCGGTCATCGAGAGGGCGTATTCGACCAGCTCGTTGGGGGCGATCGACTCGGTCGCGCCGCCGATTTTGGCGTTTTTCTGCTGCTCGGCCACGATCCCGTTGATGTGCTCGATGCTGCGCCGCAGCAGGGTGAGTTCGTGAACGGCGGCCTCGCGTTCCTCTTCCAAATGTTTGGCCAGCGCTTCGAGATAATCGGGCAGCTGCTGGCCGCGGGGATCCGTGTTGAGAAATTCTGTCAGACGGCCGCGCTGCCCGACCAGGAGCTCCGCCACCTTGATCACGCCGCCCAGCTTGAGCTTGGCCATGCGTTCGAGGACCAGGGTGGAGGAGATGTTCACGCTGGTCAGCGCGTTGCCGAAATTGTGGAGCACGCCGGTGGCCGCCTCGGCCATTCCGGCCAGCCTCGAGGATTCGATCAGATCCCTTTGGGCCGCCTTCAGCTTATCCTCCGTTTCTCGGAAAACCGTCATATCCCAAAAGAGCCCGAGCACGCCTATCGGCTGCTGGTGCTCATCGTAGAGAGGCACCTTCTTCAGATGCAGGAAGCGCCGATTGCCCTTCTGGCCCTCGATCACCTGTTCGCGTTCGAGGGGCTGGCCCGTCGCCATGACGCGAAGGTCGTCTTCACGGATTTGCTTCGCGAAGTCGGCGTCGTACAGGTCGCGGTCGTCGTGGCCGATCACCTGGTCCAGCGGCCGTCCCACCATGTCGGCGAAGGCCTTGTTCGCGTAGGTGTATTTCCCCTCCGCGTTTTTGCGCACGATGATCTGCGGCAGGCTTTCGACGAGCGAACTATAGGAATGCTCCGACACCCGCAGGGCTTCGATAGACTTCGCCAGGTCGGCCGTGCGCTCGGCGATCCGGCGCTCGAGTTCGTAGTTCTGGGACCGGAGTTTGACGGCCCGCTGGCGCACGGTGTGCACGCGCCAGCGGTAGAAGCCGAAAACGCCGCCGCCCATGAAGCCGGCCACCAACGCGCGAAACCAAACCGTTTGGTAAAACCACGGCCGCTGGGTGACATCGAGCGCGGCGCCGGTTTCATTCCACACGCCGTCGTCATTGCAGGCTTTGACCCGGAAGTGGTAGTGGCCGGGCCAGAGGTTGCTGTAGTACGCCGTGTGGCGGTTTTGGGCGTCGATCCAGTCGCTGTCGTAGCCTTCGAGGATATACTTGAACAGCATTTCGCGCGGCCGCGCGAAGCCGATGGCGGTATAGTCTATGGCAACGGCATGGTTGCCGGGGGAGAGCTCCAAGCCGCGAGCGATATCGATCGGGTGGTTGTCAACCACGGCTCCCTCAACGTAAACAGGCGGGGGGACGATGTTCCGGCCCAGACCCGCTGGATCAATGCCGAAGAGCCCGCGCCGGGCGCCGAACCAAAGGGTGCCGTTGTGCGCCCGGCAGGCCACCGGTTGAGTGCCCGAATCGATGCCATCGCTTCGTATTCCGCCACCCAGGATGACCGCGTGCACATCGGCCGGCGGTCCTCCCCGCGCCATGGCCAGCAGATCGCTCGTAGCCGCGTAAAAAATCCCCTTGAGCGTGCCAATGAAAAGCCGGCCCTGTCCGTCCTCGACCAAGGCCGAGACTTCGTCCTCGAACATATCGGAGAAAGCCTGAGGATTCAGCCAGCGGCCATCCGCGAATACCGCCAAGCCACGGCCTCGGGTGCCGATCCAGATATGGCCGTCGCGATCGGCCAGAATCGCCCTGACATGATTCGACGGCAGCCCCGTGTCGGTGTTCTCGACCGTGGCCAAGCCGTTTTTCAGCCGCACCAAGCCGGCACTTACCAAACCGATGTAAAGGGTGCCTTGAGCGTCCTCGGCAAAACAGTCGGCCGGATTCGCCGGCACGCCTCCGCTCCCCCCGATGGCTTCGAATGCGCCATCCTGGTAGCGCTCGACCGGCCTATTTGCGGCGGCGATCCACAAGCGGCCGGCGCTATCCTGGAAGAGGGCGCGCGTCCAGGGATGGTCGGGAAAACGCCGTATCCGGCCGTTCTGGTTCGCCTGCAGGGCGGCGGCCCCGCCGCTCCAAATGGTTCCGTCGTCGGTGACGCACACGCTGGATGCATCCGGAGGGGCGTCGAGGCCACCCTCCTCAAGGACGCCATTTGGGCGCAGCAGCATGATCGGAGAATTGGCCACCGCGAGCCAGAGATTTCCCGCGCGGTCTTCCGCCACGCTTCGGACGTTGGAGCGCAGCGGCCCTTCTTCGTCCGAATAGGTGCGCAGCGGCACGGGCTTGAGGCAAATCAACCCGTGCGCCGGGGTGCCGATCCAGATATCGCCCTCGCCATCCTCCGCAATGGCGGAAGTACTTTCCAAAGTGGTTGGAATG
>DAISJK010000194.1:0-2708 GCA_036821505.1 Opitutaceae bacterium | reverse complement strand
CGGTTAATTCGGATGTGCATTTACGTCCCGAAAGCGGCTCCGGCCTCAAAACCGATGAGGTCAAACGGCGTCATATTCTGCCCAAGGCGTTGGTGATAGGACTCGTCGCGGGTTTGCTCGCCTCAGCGTTTCGCGAGGCATTGCAGTGGTCGGAACTGCATCGCATCGGCTGGCTTCAGCGTCTTCCCCGGATGGAGAGCCTCGCTGTGGCGGTGACGCTGGGAGTGCTGGGTGGCGGGTTGGGTGTCTGGCTCGTCCGGCGGTTCGCTCCCGAAACCGCCGGGAGCGGAATTCCGCACCTTAAGTCGGTTGTGCTTGGCGAGCGGCAGCTCCATTGGAAACGCGTGCTGCCGATAAAATTTCTGGCCGGATTGACCGGCATCGGCGGCGGTCTGGCGCTGGGACGCGAAGGTCCGACCATCCAGATGGGCGGGGCGACGGGGCTTATGGTCTCGGCTTGGTTTCGCGTGAAACCGGGCGAGGGCGAGCGCAAGGCGCTGATAAGCGCCGGCGCGGGTGCCGGCCTGGCGGCGGCGTTCAACGCGCCTCTGGCCGGGGTTATCTTCGTGTTGGAGGAACTTCAGGGAAATTTCACTCCGGTGGTGTTTGTCGCGGCCTTTCTTGCCTCGGTGACGGCTGATGTCGTCTGCCGGGTTATCACGGGCGGCACGCCGGTGTTCGCGCTCCATGGAATGCCGGCGCCGGCGCTGAGCGCGCTGCCCGTGGCTTTGCTGCTCGGCGGGCTGGCGGGATTGGGCGGAGTGGTCTTCAATCGCTGCCTTTTGGCCAGCCTCGATGCCTTCGAACGGCTGCGATGGCCGCCCTTCGCGCTCGGAGCCTTGGCGGGCTTTGTCGCCGGTCTGGCAGCCTGGATCTACCCCGGCGTAAGCGGATCGGGCGCATTGCTGGCCGAACGCGCGTTTGACGGTGAAATCGCGATTCGCTGGGTGCTTGTATTGGTGGCCGCCCGGTTCGTCCTCACCATGACGAGTTATGGCTGCGGCGCCGCAGGCGGCATTTTCGCGCCGCTGCTGGTCATCGGCGCATTGGGGGGACTGGCGGTGGGCAGGGTCGCGCACGGCATCGCACCCGGGTGGGCAGAGCATCCGGAGATTTTTGCCGTTTTGGGCATGGGCGCATTGCTGACCTCGATCGTGCGCGCGCCGCTCACGGGCATCGTGTTGATGATCGAGCTCACGGGCGAATACGACTTCATGCTGCCGCTGCTGGTCAGCTGCTTCGCGGCTTACGGAGTCGCAGAGGCGCTGCGCGACAGGCCCATTTACGAAGCCCTGCGCGAAAGGGGCGCCCATGCCGGCTGAACCCATTCGCTACTTCGACCGCTATACGCACACGCTCAAGATCGAGGCCGTGTATGGGGAAAAATGGCTGCGGCGCGCGTACGACAATCCGGTCGGGCGGTTCGCAGTCTGGCTCCTGGTGCGCCGGAAGTTTTTCTCCGGATTGTACGGCTGGAAAATGAACGGGCGCTGGAGCGGGCTCGCTGTTCTGCCTTTCATCGTGAAGTATCAAATCGATGTCGACGATTTCGAGAAATCGCCGTTCGACTACAAAACCTTCAACGAATTTTTCTACCGCGCGCTCAAGCCGGAGAAGCGCCCCATTGCTCCGGGCGACCGGGTCGCCGTTTTTCCAGCGGAGGGGCGCCACCTGGCGTTTCCGGACGTCGATGCGGCCGCCGGATTTTACGTGAAGGGCGCCAAGTTCACCCTGGCCGAGCTGCTGGCCGAGGACCGCGAACCGGCGCAAGCGCGCCCGCTTGCCAACGCATTCGCGGGCGGCTCGATGCTAATCTCGCGGCTCTGTCCGACCGATTATCACCGCTTTCATTTTCCCGTGGACGGCACCCCCGCGGAGTCGCGCCCACTGGACGGCTGGCTCTATTCGGTCCACCCCATCGCGCTCCGGCGCAACATCCGATACCTGGTGCGGAACAAGCGGGAAATCACGCTCATAGATTCGCCCGTATTCGGACAGGTGGCTATGATCGAGATCGGCGCGACCAATGTCGGATCCATTCACCAATGCTTCATTCCTGGGCGACCCGTGCAGAAGGGAGGCGAGAAGGGATTCTTCGCTTTTGGTGGGTCGTGCGTCATCACGCTTTTTGCGCGCGGCCGCATTCGTTTCGATCCCGACATCGTGGCGCAGAGCGCCTCGTCTGTGGAAACATTCGCCCGCGTGAGCGACAGGCTGGGGGAGGCGCCCTGAAGTCGGATTCGAATCCCGTGCAATGACACCCTTCGAAGAATTACTCCAAGCCCGATACGGGGATGCGCGGCCGACGCTACCCGATATCGTCAACGAAACCGCCTCCGCGCTGCTGGGCCATCGTTCGGTGCGGGCGTTCCTGCCCGCCGAACTGGACGACGGCGTGTTGGAACTCCTGGTCGCCGCAGCTCAGTCCGCCTCGACTTCCTCCCACCTTCAGGCCTGGAGCGTGGTGGCGGTGCGGGACCCCGCCCGCAAAGCGCGTCTGGCGGCGCTCGCGGGCAATCAGAAGCACGTCCGCGAGACGCCGCTTTTTCTCGTTTGGCTGGCCGATCTTTCCCGTTTGCGACGAATCGCCGGGCGCTTGGGCGAGCCCGCCGAGGGTCTCGACTATGTCGAGCTCTTCCTTATCAGCGCGATTGACGCCACCCTGGCCGCTCAGAACGCGGTAGTCGCGGCCGAGTCGCTGGGGCTCG
>DAISJK010000193.1:0-2745 GCA_036821505.1 Opitutaceae bacterium | reverse complement strand
TGGAATCGCGACTGGGCCTTGGCGCGCGACGCTTCGGCCGCGACTTGCTGCGCCTCATCCGCAAAAAGGATGATTGAGCGATACTGCGGCCCAAAGTCATTGCCCTGCCCGCCCACCTGGGTGGGATTGTGCACGCGCCAGAAAAAATCGAGCACCTGTTCCAGGGGTATCTGCGCGGGATCGTAGTCGATCTTGACCACTTCGGCGTGGCCTGTATCGCCACCGGAAACCTGCTCGTAGGTGGGATTCGACGTTTTGCCGCCGGCATAGCCGCAGGTCACATGGACGATGCCGGGCAGCAGCTTGTAAGCCGCATCCAAGCACCAAAAACACCCGCCGCCCAAAACGATTGATTCGGTCTTGGTTTGGGCTGGGGAGGACATGGGGAAGGCGAATGCGGCGAGCGCGACGAGGAATACTGCAGATTTCATATTGTGATCCAAGTTCGTGTCAAAAGTCCGTAAGCGCAAGTAGCCGAATTCGTAAGAATTCGTGAGAATTCTGAATCCGGGCGGACTCTTGAGACGTACGGAGGCAACGGACGCGCGGGCCGCGCGTCCCTACCTAGTCAGCTTCCGATACTTGATCCGCCGCGGGCGGTCCGCGTCCTGCCCCCGGCGGCGGCGGTAGTCCTCCAGATAACTCGTGTAGTTGCCGGCGAACCAAACCACCTCGCTGTCGCCCTCGAAGGCCATGATGTGCGTGGCCACGCGGTCCAGGAACCAGCGATCGTGCGAAACAACCACGGCGCAGCCGGCGAAATGCTCAAGGCCCTCCTCGAGGGCGCGGATGGAATTCACATCGAGGTCGTTGGTCGGCTCGTCGAGCAGGATGAGATTCGCTCCGCTGCGGAGCAACCGCGCCAAGTGCACGCGGTTGCGCTCGCCGCCCGATAGCGTGCCGACCTTCTTCTGCTGGTCGGGTCCGGTGAAGCCGAATTGAGCGCAATAGGCGCGGGCATTCACCGAGCGCCCGCCGAGCTGGAGGATCTCCTCGCCTCCGCTTATGGCTTGAAAAATCGTCGCCTCGGCCGGCAGCGACTCGCGCGATTGGTCCACATAGGCGATCTTCACCGTCTCGCCCACACGCAACGAGCCCGCGTCGGGCTGCTCCGTGCCGGTCATGAGGCGGCAGAGCGTCGTCTTGCCCGAACCGTTCGGCCCGATGACGCCTACAATCCCTCCGGGGGGCAGGGAAAAGGACAGGTTGTCGAAAAGCAGCCGTTCGCCGTACCCTTTGGCCACGCCCTTGGCTTCGACCACCAGCGTCCCGAGCCGCGGCCCCGGCGGAATCACGATCTCGAATTCCCGCTCCTTTTCCGCGACGTCCTCGCGCAGCATTGTCTCGTAGGCGTTGATGCGCGCCTGCGATTTGGCCTGGCGCGCGCGGGCCGAACGACGGATCCATTCCAATTCGCGCGCCATGGCCTTTTGCCTGCGGTCCTCCGTGCGCTGCTCCACCGCCAGGCGCCGCTGTTTCTGTTCGAGCCACGACGAATAGTTGCCCTTCCAGGGAATGCCGTGTCCGCGCTCCAGCTCCAAAATCCATTGGGCGACGTTGTCGAGAAAGTAGCGGTCGTGGGTCACCGCGATGACCGTGCCCGCGTAACGCGCGAGATGCTGCTCCAGCCAGTGCACGCTCTCGGCATCCAGATGATTTGTCGGCTCGTCCAGGAGAAGAATCGCCGGCTTTTGCAACAGGAGACGGGCAAGTGCCACCCGGCGCCGCTCGCCTCCGGACAACGCGTCCACCCCTTGATCGCCGGGCGGGCAGCGCAAGGCCTCCATGGCCATTTCCACCTGCGGCCCGGTGTCCCAGGCCCCTTCGGCATCGATTTTCTCCTGCAGCGGTCCCTGGCGCTGCATGATCTTTTCTTTTTCGGCCTCGTCGGCGGCCGCGTTGAGCTCGTCCCAGGTCGCGTCGTAGGCCGCGACCAGGCTGGTGAGATGAGCCACGCCTTCCTCGACGACTGCTCGAACGGTCAGGCCCGGCTCAAGCTTCGGCTCCTGCTCAAGAAATCCGACCGGATAACCGGGTTCAAAGTGCACCCGGCCATCGAACTCCGTGTCGACTCCGGCGAGAATCCGCAGGAGCGAGGACTTGCCCGAGCCGTTCAATCCCAGCACGCCGATCTTGGCCCCATAATAGAACGACAGGGAAACATCGCGGAGGATCTCGCGGCGTTCGATCTTCTTCGAAACACCCATCATCGAAAAAATGATCTTGGGCGTTTCGGGCTTCGGCATGTCGCTATCTTTTCGGCGTTTATTCTAATTTAAAATCGAATTTTTTGGTAGCCTGACGATCCGCGACCCGCATCCTTTCGGATTAACCCCTTCTCGTCCTTGATCCCGCCTCGAAATCGCTTCCGCGCCTTGTTCGCGCTTGGCTTTCAGCTTAGCTGCGCCTCGCTTTTATCCGCCGCTCCCATGCTCGTCTACATCGGCACCTATACCCAGACTCCCAACCCCAGTCCCAGCGGCGGCATCTACCTGCTGCGCTTCGATCCCGCCGATGGCTCGCTGTCGGCACCGGTCCTCGTCGGCGAAGTCCGCAATCCCACCTTTCTCGCCCTGAGCCCGGACCGGACGCACCTTTACTCCACCGGCGACATCCCGGCCGATTCCCCCACGGCCCTGGCCCGCGGCTGCATCAACGCGTTTGCGATCGAACCCGGCGACGGCCGGCTCACCTTCCTCAACCAGCAGGAGACGGGCGCCGGCGGCACCACCCATTTGGCGGTCG
>DAISJK010000192.1:0-2778 GCA_036821505.1 Opitutaceae bacterium | reverse complement strand
GGAGTCGATTGCGCAATTTTTCGTCGCGGCCGACGGCGCAAGTGACTTCCCAACCGGGTTCGGCCAGCAGGACACGCGCGGTTTCCTCCGCTCCGGCGGTGCCGGAATTGATGATGTAGAGGACCCGCGGCGCGCTTCCCGCCTCGAGATCGGGCGGCACGAGGCGGCCCTCGTTCTCGCTGAAGAAAGGCGCGACGGGAAACCCCGCCACGTGCAGACGGGCCGGCGGGACGCCGACCGATCTTAAAACTTCGGCTGAGTCGTCATTAGGCAGAAACCAGCCGGCGCAGGGCGATTTCCACCAGAGCGAATTGATGCTGATCGAATCGGTCACGACGTTGAACCATGGCGGCATTCGGCCGGCGTGGCTCAGGAGGTCGTTCAGCATAAACGCATAGGCCGGATAGGTGCAGCAGATCGCGGCCGGACTTTCGCGCTCGATCATTCCGCCCAGATGGCGGATGGCGTCGCGCATCAGCCAATTGTGGCGCGGAAAAATGTCGGCGTGGTCTATCCAGTGATAAAGCCTGCTCCAAAGCCTGGGCGTCCGGTTTATGGCACGCAGGTAAAAGAAGCGCACCAGGGCGTCCATTCGCGGCGTGGCCATGGCGAAACTATCGACCATTTTGGCGCTGCCCGGCCCGGCCGCGGCTTCGAAGGCGGACACCAGGCTGCGCGCGGCGGTGTTATGGCCTTCGCCGTATCCGGCGGTGCAGACGAGGACGCGCGTCCTCGCTGGGTTCGCGAAGGAATCGGTCAGGCCGATGAGGGGGTGGTTTCGCATGAAACGCTGGCCAGGGGAGCGCGATCGTTCGCATCGGCGGCGACGCGGGCCAAATCAAATTCAAATTGTGCCGTCACGGCTTCCCACGACTGCCCGGCGACGGCGGCTCGGACCTCCGAGCGGAGCCGGCGCCGAAGATCGGGATCGGCCGCCAGCCGCGCGGCCACGGCCACCAGGTCGTCCGGGCGCGCCGGATCGGCGACCAGGCCATTTTGCCCGTCGCGTATGAACTGCCGGCCGGCCGCGTAGTCGAATGCACCGACCGCCAGCCCGCTGGCCATCGCTTCGACCAGGACGTTGCCGAACGTCTCGGTCAGGCTGGCATGGATGTAGATGTCGGCCGAAGCGTAATAGCGGCCGATTTCGTCGCGGGGGAAAAATCCCGCGAATGTGCATTCGGGATGTTCGCGCATGAGGCGGGGCTTGAGCGGTCCCTCCCCGGCAAGGACGAAGATACAGCGGGGATTGACCGCCTTCATAGCTGCATACGCGCGGAAGAGCAGCGAATAATTTTTTTCGGGGGCCATGCGGCCGACATGCATCACCACCGGGTCCCCGGGCTCCGCGCCCCAGGACGCGCGCAGGGCGAATGAGCGTCGTTCGGGTCGAAAACGGTGCAATTCGACGCCCCGGGAGAGCACGGCCAGATCGCGAAAACCGCGTTGAGCAAGCTCGGCGCATAGGTCGGCGGTGGGCGCGAATGTTTTGCGGGTGCGGTTGTGCACCGCGCGCAGCCAGCCGAGGGCGAGGCTCCGCAAGGGCCCGCACCGATAGTGCCTGGCATAGGCGTGGAAATTGGTGTGAAAACTGGAGGTGACCGGAATCCCCAGCTTGCGGCCCGCGCAAATCGCGGAAAAGCCAAGCGGCCCCTCCGTGACCACATGTACCAGATCCGGGCGCCGGGTCCGCCACAGTTTGCGGAAGAGGCCGCCCGCCGGCAGCCCAAAACGCAAAAGAGGGTAGCCGGGGATTGGAAACCCCGGCAAAGCGACTTCCCGGTATTCGGGATGGCCTGCGTCCCCAGGAAGATCGCGCCGCCATGGCCGGTAAACCGTCACCTCATTGCCACGGCGCCCCAATTCGCGGGCGATCAGGCCGAACGTCATGGCGACGCCGTTGACCTCGGGGGGGAAGGTTTCGGTGACTAATGCAAGATTCACCTGCCCCCATTGTGACGGAACTTAATGCCGATTGCGTGTCGATCGTGTTACGATTTCGGCAAAGCGCCGTCCCCCGGTGGGTTGGGCGGCGGCGAAATCTGAGGCGGTGGAGGCGGCGCTCCTGCATCCTCGTCATGAAGGCGAATGATGTGCCGTCGCTGATCGTAGCTGATGATCTCGGCGTACCGGCCCCAGCTCAGAAGGGTGCGGAAAAGAGGCCTCGGTTTTTCGTGAGGCAGGGCGATCTGAAGCTCCCGGAGCATATCCTCGCCCGCCAGTTGCCGATTTTCCTGGACCCGGATGAGACGGGTGAGCAGCTCGAAAATCTTCAGCTTCATGAGCTGTTCACGCACGATTTGCCTTTGTTCCGCGGTTGAAGCGGCGGTAAGTTTCCGGCCGAGGGGGGTGATGTGGACGTCCTGCTGGGGGGTCTGCACGAACTCGAGCAGCTCGGCGGCCTTGACCACGCGCACCACATACCCGAACTCCTTCCCGAAGCGTTCGGACAGATCGAAAACGTCGCTTGGTTCGTCGCCGAGCAAAGCGATGAGGCCGAGCACCTCGGACGGAGTCACATAGGGCAGCGAGACGGGTGCGATGCGGCGGCGCGATTCGTCGATCTTGGTCACGACCTTGCCGGCGTCGGCCAACACGACCGGCGTGTCGGGCATGTTCGTGTGGGTGAGGATCGCGTGGAGGTGGGCCACAATTTGCCGGCACTCCGGCGAATCGGGATCGCGCGGATAGGGCAGGGGATTTGGCACGATCACATCCACTCTTCCCGGTTGGGCCGCCATGACGACGATCCGGGTGGCGAGAACCACGGCTTCCACG
>DAISJK010000191.1:0-2796 GCA_036821505.1 Opitutaceae bacterium | reverse complement strand
GGGCGGAGATCGACCTGCCCGCGGGCACCGATCCTTACAGCCCCCAAGTTTACGCCAAGGCCAAGGAAAACTTCCTGCGCCTGCAGGCCGACGGCAGCCTCGTCCGCGAAACCGAGCCCTGTCTCTATCTCTACCAGCAAGAGATGAATGGCCACCGCCAGCGCGGGCTGGTCGCGCTCTGCAATGTGGAGGACTACGACGGCGGAATCATCAAGAAGCACGAGAAGACCCGACAGGATAAGGAGGACGACCGCACGCGCTTGGTTGACACACTGTCGGCGAATACGGGACCGATCTTCCTCACGTATCGAGACGAGCCGTCGTTGGGGAAACTGGCCGACCGCGCCGCCGCGGGCGTGCCGAGGAACGATTTTACCGCGCCAGATGGAATCCGGCACACGGTCTGGCGCATCCCCGGCGGAGCCGATTGGATTAAAGCCTTCGGCCGGGTGCCCGCGGCTTACATCGCCGACGGCCACCATCGGGCGGCGAGCGCCGCGCGGGTGGCCCGCCTCAGGCGCGAGCGCAATCCGCGGCATACCGGAGCCGAGGATTACAATTGGTTCCTGTGCGTCCTGTTTCCCGCGGGGGAATTGAACATTCTGCCGTATAATCGTGTCGTAGCCGACTTGAACGGCCGGACATCGAAGGCATTCCTGGACGCGCTGCGCCCCATTTTCGGCCTGGAAGAAAACGCGCCTGCGTCGCCGCCGGAGCCTGGCCGGGTCAGCCTCTACCTCGAAAGCCGGTGGTACGGGCTGCGCTGCCCCGCCGCGCAGTCCGCGGATCCGGTCGCGCGGTTGGATGTGAGCATCCTCCAGGAGAAGCTTCTCGCACCTATCCTTGGGATCGACGATCCGCGGACGAGCAAGCGGATCGATTTCGTGGGTGGGATCCGCGGCCCTGGAGCGCTGGTCAAACGGGTGGATGCCAAGGGCGGCGCGGCTTTCTCGATGTATCCGACTACCGTCGCGCAGCTCATGGACATCGCCGACGCCGGGCAGATCATGCCGCCCAAGAGCACCTGGTTCGAGCCCAAGCTGCGCTCGGGGCTGTTCATCCACACGTTCTAGCCGGGCGTTGGCTCAACGTGCTTTTTAAGCTCAGCTCCGAGTTCAAGCCGACGGGCGATCAGCCCCAGGCTGTCGAAAAACTCGTGGCCTCCATCCAGGCCGGCAACCGATTCCAGACGCTCCTGGGCGTGACCGGCTCGGGCAAGACGTTCACCATGGCGAATGTGATCGCCCGGCTCGAGCGGCCCACGCTGGTGATCTCACACAACAAGACTCTGGCCGCGCAGCTCTATTCGGAGTTCAAGAGCTTCTTCCCGGAGAATGCGGTGGAGTACTTCGTCAGCTACTACGACTACTACCAGCCCGAGGCTTATGTCCCGTCTAGCGACACCTTCATCGAGAAGGATTCCTCGATCAACGAGGAGATCGAGCGCCGGAGGATGTCGGCTACGAGCTCCCTGGTCAGCAGGCGGGACGTGATCGTCGTGGCGAGCGTCTCGTGCATCTACGGGTTGGGCTCGCCCGAGGATTTCGTCGAACTCAAGATCGGGCTCGAGCCCGGCGCGACCCTGGCCCGGGACGCATTCCTCGAGCGGCTGGTGGACAATCTTTACGAACGCAACGACTACGAGCTGCAGAGCGGGCGCTTTCGCGTGCGCGGCGAGGTCGTTGACGTGATGCCGGCTTATTCCGATCAGGGGCTGAGGGTCGAATTCTTCGGCGACCAGGTCGAGCGGTTGAGCGAATTCGAGCCCCTGACGGGCAGTGTTTTGCGGCGGCTGGACCGGTTCGATCTCTACCCCGCGACCCAATACGCGGTCACCCGGGGCAGACTGCCGCCGGCCATCGCCTCGATTCGCCAGGAATTGCAGGAACGCATCGCCTGGTTCGAAAGCAAGGGCCGCTACCTGGAAGCCCAGCGCATCGCCATGCGCACGAACTACGACTTGGAGATGCTGCAGGAAATGGGGTTTTGCAACGGAATCGAGAACTACGCGCGCCACTTGAGCGGCCGCAAACCCGGCGATCGCCCCTTCTGCCTGATCGACTTTTTTCCCAAGGATTTTCTCGTGGTCATCGACGAGAGCCACGCCACCGTTCCGCAGATCGGCGGGATGTATTTCGGGGACCGATCGCGCAAGCAAACCCTGGTGGACTTCGGTTTCCGCCTGCCGTCCGCGCTCGATAATCGCCCGCAAAGCTTCGATGAATTCCAGTCCATCACGGGCCAGACAGTGTTCGTCTCGGCCACGCCGGCCGCTTTCGAGCTGGAAAAATCGGCCGTGGTCGCCGAGCAGCTCGTCCGTCCGACCGGCCTGCTCGATCCCGAAATCGAGGTGCGGCCGGCCCAGGGCCAGGTCGAAAACCTGCTGGGAGAGGCGCGGAAAGCGGCAGCCGCCGGCGAACGGGTGCTCGTGACCACGCTCACAAAACGCCTAGCCGAAGACCTGGCCGCGCACCTGCGCTCGGCCAAGATCAGGGTGGAGTACCTCCATTCCGACATCGACGCTATCGAGCGTGTGGAAATCCTGCGCAATCTGAGGCTGGGGCACTTCGACGTACTCGTGGGCATCAATCTTCTGCGCGAAGGGCTGGACCTGCCGGAGGTCGCTTTGGTTGTTATTCTGGACGCCGACAAGGAGGGTTTTTTGCGCAGCGAAACAAGCCTCATCCAGACGGCGGGCCGGGCGGCGCGCCACGAGCGAGGGCGGGTCATCTTTTACGCCGACCAAATCACCGGATCGATGCGCCGCACGATCGACACGACGAATTACCGGCGGGA
>DAISJK010000190.1:0-2830 GCA_036821505.1 Opitutaceae bacterium | reverse complement strand
GGCCGTGGTTGCAATCGCCCTCGTGTTGGGCGTCCATTACGGCCCATGAAATCTTCCTACGAACTTGCCATGGAGCGCCTCGCCAAGTCCGATCCCGCCGCCGGCAAGCCGCTCACGGCCGAGCAGAAGGCCCGGCTCGCTGAAATCGACCGCGTCTACAAAGGTAAGTTTGCCGAACGCGAAATTTTCCTAAAGGAACGGCTCGAAAAAGCGCGATCCGGAACCGACGCCGACGAGCTGGACAAGATCAAGCGCCAGATAGTCTCTGAAAAAGCGCGCCTGGACGAGGAGCGCGAGGCGGAGAAGGAATCGGTCCGGCGGGGCAAGTAAGCGGTTATTTCAGCGCCTGCTCGGCCTCGGCCAATGTGCGGCAGGTGATGGTCTGCACCTCTCCGCGATAGTGGGTGAGCGAGAGTATATTGAGCCCGATGTCCTTGGAGGGGTCCGGGATCACGCGCACGGACCTGCGTATGCCCCTTGCCTTGCATAGATCCATGATCCTCGCGATGTGCGGCCCGCAATCGAGCTCCATTGATTCCAATCCGCTCAGGTCCACCAGCGCCTCGAAACCGGCTCTCATTTGCGGCAGGATCCCTTCGACCTGTTCGACACATGCCTTCATGTCAGCCGCCGTTACGTTCCCAAAATAGCGTAGTCGCGCGATGTTGCGCACGGCATCCACTTCCACTTCGAACGTCGTCTTCCGTTCCATAAAATACTACTCCGGCTCCGCCGTGCCCTCAACCACCCAATCCTTCGCCTCGGGCACTTGCTTGAAGAATTCCTTCAAGGCCGAACTGAGGTGCTCCGCGTAGCGGAAGTGCGCGCCCATGCCGGTGCGGAGTTCCGCCTCGTAGATAAATTTATCCGCGTGCGTGCCGTGCTCGAACGGCGTCTGCGCGCCCAAGAGCAGCGAATAGACATAGGCAGGCAGGCCTCGGCTCATCATTTCCCGGGTGAGTTCTTTCTGCTCGTCGAGCAAACTTTGGTGCGCGCGATGATCGATCTCCGGCGGAAGGTAGAATCCCGCCTGGATCATCGGGGTGTAGCGGTGCCCCGTCCGGTGCCGGTTCAGATCCCTGAGTTCGGCGAGCGCCACGTTGTTCCATGCGAAAACGACACGCATGCGCCGGGTCGCCTCCCCTTGCTGGCCGTAGCGGTTGGCGCGGTGGCGCAAGGCCTCGGGCACCGTCTGCCGCACGGTCAGCCAGGGCGGCGCCTCGCGCTCGACCCGCACCCAAGTCTGGTCCGCGAGCGGCGCGGCCGACAAGCGTTCGAGCCCCAGCGCCAGGCTCGCGGCCAGCTCCTGCCGCGCCTGCTCCTCGTATGACTTCTCCGCGAAGCTGTGGCGCATCAGCCGCGGCGATTGCTTGAGCAACTCGTCGCGGATCAGGCGAGCCGCGGTCCTAGCTTCGGGATGCGGCAGCGAATCGAGATGCTTCACCGTCTGGGCCCACATCCGCGAAGTCTGAACCAGGCCGAGGTTGGTGCGGGTGGCCATAGGCACAAAATAGCGCGCGCGGTCCAGGGCATAATTTTTCCTCAAGCGCGCCGCCGTCGCAGGCTTGGCGCCCGGAGGGCAGCGCACGCGGCCGGGCTCGGCCGCGGCGACGGCGTCCAGCCGCGCGTACTCCGCATTGTAAACACTGAAGGCTCGGGCGAGCAGTGCGCCCCACCTCGGGGCCAGGTCCTCCGGGATGCCCAGCGAGTCGGCCGGCGGGATATTGGCCGCGTCCATGGCGATGTAACGCGTGCTCGACTCCTGGCCGTCGGCCATCTGGGCGATCTCGAAGATTTTATACGCAAGCCACATCGAAACGCCGTCGATCGCCACCGCCAATCCCCCGGTCAATCCGCCAATCGAAGCGTGGCCATAATCGACGAAGTTGAGAATGCGATCGATCGATGCGTCCGGATTCTTGAGGTCGACCTTCTCCAAGATCGCCGCCAGGCCCTGGTTGCTTCTCGAGTACCGCGCCAAAACCGAGGCCAGCAATTCCGGGGTCACCTGCGGCACGTCCGAGGCGGTCGGAGGCGGGACAAGGGCAAGACCGGTCACTTTCATGGGCTTACGATTGGAATCGGGGCGCCGGAAGGCAACAAAAGTGATCCGGCCTGGTCAAAGCGCTCAGCCCTAAGATCGTCCTTTTGGTAACATCAAATTCCGGCAGGCGTCTTAAAGCTTTATATACCTCCCTTTTTTCAAACAACCAAAACACTATGAACATTAAGAAACCCCTCTTGATTGCCGCGCTCTGCGGCGCGCCTCTGCTGGCCCTAGCCGATACGCGCGTGGGCTTCGGATTCAGCATCGGAGTCCCGATCGTCATTCAATCCGCTCCCCCGCCCCCGCGCCGCGAAATCATCCTTGAATCCCCGGGGCCGGACTATTTTTGGGTGCCCGGCCGCTGGGATTGGCGCGACGGCCGTTGGGTCTGGCGCGGAGGCCATTGGGCGCACCGTCCCTATGCGCAAGCCGTCTGGGTTCCCGGCCATTGGCAACAGCAGGGCGGCGGCTGGGTTTGGATTGAGGGGCAGTGGGTAAATCAGGCTCCTCCTCCTCCCGTCGTATACCAGCCCGGACCCCCTCCTCCCCCTGACGGCGAAATTGTCGTTCAGGATACCCCGCCGCCTCTTCTGGTCGAAACTGTGCCCCCGCTGCCTGGTCCGGACTTTTTCTGGATAGGCGGACATTGGTTCTGGCGAGGACGCTGGGTATGGGCGGGCGGCCACTATGAGCACCGGCCGCATCCGGGGGCCAGATGGGAAGCCGGGCATTGGGATCACCGCGGAGGCGGCTGGGCTTGGAGCGAGGGGCGCTGGCGGTAAG
>DAISJK010000189.1:0-2837 GCA_036821505.1 Opitutaceae bacterium | reverse complement strand
CGATCTTCTGCGCGAGCGGCTTGATTTGCCGGGCCATCCATCCTTGTATGGCTCATGGATTTGCCGCCCCCTTCCGCGCCTCTATCCGGCGCCGAATCCTGGAAGCGGACGGCATGGGCGGCTGGTCTGATCGTGGGAACGGCGCTGCTTGCTTACCACAACACCTACCATTGCCCGTTCGAGTTCGATGACATCCCGGCCATCGTCGGGAATGACACGATCGAGCATCTCGGATCGCTGAAGGCGATTTTTTCGCCGCCCCTCGACATGACCGTCAGCGGACGGCCTGTGCTCAACCTGTCGTTTGCGTTAAACTATGCGATCAGCGGCAGGCAGGTTTGGAGCTATCATGCGCTGAATCTGGCGATACATATCCTCGCGGGATTGACGCTGTTCGGGATCGTGCGGAGGACGCTTGGGCGGACCGCCAAACGCGTTGGGGACAACGCGTTCCACCTGGCACTGGCGATCGCACTGCTCTGGACGCTCCATCCGCTCCAGACTGAATCGGTCACCTATATCGTTCAGCGAGCCGAGGCCCTGATGGGGCTTTTTTATCTGCTGACCTTATACTGCTTTATTCGTGCGAGCGAAGTTAGCGAACCACTCGCTCACGCTCGCGGCCACGATGACGCTCGCGGCCACGCTGATGCTCACGGCCACGATGACTCTCGCGGCCACGAAGCTACCGGCAGTGGCTGCGAGCGTGAGCGAGTGGTCTGGTACGCGCTGTCGTTCATTTTTTGTTTGCTGGGAATCGCGACCAAGGAGGTCGCGGTCTCCGCTCCGATTATCGTGCTCCTTTATGACCGCACTTTTCTGGCCGGAAGCTTCAAGGAAGGATGGAGAAGGCGGCGCGGAGTGTATCTCGCGCTTTTCGCCACCTGGATACCTTTGGCCTGTCTCGTCTGGTCGACTGGGAATCGAAGCGGCACCGTCGGTTTCGGGATCGACGTCGGATGGCGCCAGTACTGGATCACCCAGTTTCCGGCCATCGTTCGGTATATCAAGCTGTCGCTCATGCCGGTGGGGCTTGTCTTCGACTACGGCACCCAATGGGTGAGATTGACCGGAGCTGTCCTGCGGGACATCGCGATCGTGGGGGTTCTCGGCCTGGTGACGCTCGTCGGGCTTTACAGGCGGCTTGCCATCGGGTTTCTCGGATTCTGGTTTTTCGCGATCCTGGCTCCCACTTCGATCATTCCAGGCAATCGCCAAACCCTGGCGGAGCACAGGATGTATCTCGCGCTGGCCGCCGTCATCATCGTTGTTGTGATGGGATTGGAAAAGTCCTACGAGTGGTGGCTGCGCCGCCGCGGAGGAGTCGCCAGCGGGGTGACTCCTCCTGTTGTCCTCTTTTTGGCGCTCGCAGCCGTTGCGGGATGGCTGACTGAGAGGAGAAACAACGTTTACCGCTCCGATCTGGCGCTATGGGCCGACACGGTGACCAGTTGCCCCTTGAATCCCTATGCCCGCAACAACTTGGGCAATATGTTCATGTTGCGTGGCTGGGTGCCGGCGGCGGTGCGCGAATATCAAATCGCGCTGCAAATCAAGCCCGACTATGCCGAGAGCCGAAACAATCTCGGCACAGCCTTGGTGACTCAGGGAAAGGTTGGCGCCGCCGAGGCTGAATTCCGGGCGGCGCTTGATCAGAAAAACAAAAGCCTGGGGCCAAGTTACGGCGCCGAAGTGCACAGCAATCTCGCAGTCGCGCTTTTTCGGCTGGGAAATGTTCAGGGCGCGCTGGCCGAATTCCAGGAGGCGCTGCGGCTGAAACCCGATTATACGGAAGGGCACATAAATTATGGAAACGCCCTGGGAAAGTTGGGACGGACGGGCGATGCCATCGAGCAATACCAGGAGGCCATCCGCCTGAAGCCCGGCTACGCCGATGTGCACAATAATTTGGGCAACGTGCTCCTGAATGCCGGCCGGCGCGATGAGGCGCTGACCGAGTATGAGACCGCGCTGCGGCTTCGGCCGGACTACGTCGAGGCGCACTACAACCTGGGCAGCGCGCTTTATCAGGCGCGCCGTCCCGAGCAGGCTATAGATGAGTTCGTCAAGGCCCTGCAATTGAAGCCGTCCCACGCTCCGTCGCGTTTAGGCTTGGCGAACGCGCTGGTCGCCGAAGGCCGACTGCAGGAGGCGTATCAGCAGTACCGCCTAACCGTGCAAATCCAGCCGGATTACGCGGAAGCGCACTGCTGTTTGGGCGATCTCCTATTGCGGGTAGGGCGGACTTCAGACGCGGTCGCGCAGTTCACCACCGCCATGGCTCTGTGGCCGGACTACCCCGAGGCGCACAACAGTCTGGGCAGCGCGCTGCTCATGGAGGGAAAAATTGCGGACGCAAAGATCCAGATAGAAACCGCGCTAAGGATTCGGCCCGGCTGGGCGGAAGCGTACAGCAATCTAGGCGGCGTGGCCATGTTAGAGGGCCGGCCGGAAGAAGCCGCGGAGCACTTTCGAAAAGCCCTGAGCCTCGGCCTGGACTTGCCCGAAGTTCATAACAATCTTGGGGCCGCTCTTGAGCGGCTCGGCCGCAATGAAGAGGCCGCCGACCAGTTTCGGGCGGCGCTCCGCCTCGATCCGAATTACGTCAGGGCGCGCACCAACCTGGCCAAACTGCTTGCCCCGCCGAAAAAGCAGCCGGCAGCCCGTTAGCCTGTTTCGGGAATCGCGACGTCGAACTCGACCGGGTGGGTGTGCTTGCGCTTCACCTTGTGCAGGCGGGACCGCCGCCGCAGCATCCGGTCCAGTTTGTCGATCAGAAGGGCGATGGCCTTGTGGCACTCATCCGAACGCACCTGGGCATTCATGTCCGGACCGAG
>DAISJK010000188.1:0-2885 GCA_036821505.1 Opitutaceae bacterium | reverse complement strand
GTTCGAGGGCGTCCTGACCCGTTCGGGCGCCTATCGGCGGTTCATCCATTTCGATTTCGTCTATTCCTCGGCCTGCCCCTGCTCGGCCGAGCTGGCCGAGCACGCCCGCGACCGGAGGGGCGTCTATGCCATCCCGCACTCCCAGCGCAGCAAGGCGCGCGTCATTTTGGAGGAAAAGGAGGGACGCAAGATCTGGATCGAGGATGTCCGAGCCCACTGTCTGGCCGCGCTCAAGACCGAGACCCAGGTCATGGTTAAGCGCGAAGACGAGCAGGCCTTCGCCGAGTTGAACGGCGCCAACGTCAAGTTTGTCGAGGATGCCGCCAGGCTGCTCTACCGCCGGTTCGACGCGGACCGGCGGATCAAAGATTTTCAAATCGCGTGCGCGCACCTCGAGTCGCTGCATTCGCACGACGCGGTCAGCGTCATCTGCAAAGGGGTCAAAGGCGGCTTCACCGCCGACTTTTACGACTTCCGTTCGCTGGTTTGCTAAAGCAGGTTTCCCTGCGCGCCGCCCGCGGGTTTGAGCCCCACGGCCGCATATCCCTTGGCCGTCAGCACGCGGCCCTGGGGGGTGCGCTGGAGGTAGCCCTCCTGGATGAGAAACGGCTCGTGCACTTCTTCGAGCGTGTCCGGCTCCTCGGCCACGGCGATGGCGATCGTGGTCAGGCCCACAGGTCCACCCTGATGGCTTTCGGCCATGACCCGCAGCACGCGTTTGTCCATCTCGTCGAGGCCGGCGGCGTCGATCTCCAGCATTTCGAGCGCGGCCGAGGCGACCGGCGCGGTGATTTTGCCGTCGGCACGCTCCTGGGCATAATCGCGCACGAAACAAATCAGGTTGTTGACGATGCGGGGCGTTCCGCGGGCCCGGGTGGCGATTTCGCGGGTTCCGCCTTCGTCGATCTCAACGTGGAGCAGCCCGCAACTGCGACGCACGATGCCCGTCAGGGTCGCTAGGTCGTAGTAGTCGAGGCGGGTCTGAAGCGTGAATCGGGACCGAAGCGGAGCCGTGAGGAGCCCGCTGCGGGTGGTGGCTCCGACGAGGGTGAAGCGCGGAAGCGACAGCCGCACGCTGCGGGCGTTGGGTCCCTGGTCGATCATGATGTCGAGCCGGAAGTCCTCCATCGCGCTGTAGAGGTATTCTTCGACCGTTTGGGGGATGCGATGGATTTCGTCGATGAACAGAATGTCGCCCTGCTCGAGATTGGTGAGCAGGCCGGCCAGGTCGCCCGCTTTTTCGATCACCGGTCCGGAAGTCACGCGCACGTGCTTGCCGAGTTCGTTGCCGAGGATGAATGCGAGGGTGGTCTTGCCCAGCCCGGGAGGACCCGAGAGGAGAATATGATTGAGCGGGTCGCCGCGGCGGCGGGCGGCTCCGACCATGACTTGCAGCCTTTCGACGGTCTTGGACTGGCCGGCAAAATCGCCGAAGGTCAGCGGACGCAGCGCGGCCTCGGTCGTGGTCAGCGGCGCGGCCAGGGTCGACGTGATGTAGCCAAGGCCCGTCGGCGCGGACGGGGCCGTGCGGGATGCCTTCGATTTTGGGGTGTCGGTTGAGGCCACGGTGCGAGTGTTTTAGCGGGCTGTCATTTCCACTCAAGTTCCGCCCCAAGGGAGCGGAGGTTTTCTACGAACCGTGGATGCGCGCGCCGAATGATTTCCGCGTTGCGCACCACGCTGCGCCCCGGGATCGAGGCGGCGACCATAGTCAGGGCGACCGCGGCTCGTATCACATAGGGCGAATCGACCACCGCGGGGTGCAGAGGTTTTTGGCCGAAGACGATGATCCTGTGGGGATCGCTCACGACCACGTGGGCTCCGAATTTCGCCAATTCGGGGATCCAAGAGAAGCCGTTCTCGTAAACCTTGTTCCAAAAATGGATCGTGCCCTCAGACCGGGTGCTCAACGCGATCATAAGTGGCAGGAGATCCACCGAGAAATAAGGCCACGGCGCCGCCTCGATCTTGGCCAGGAGATTGCTGGTGAAGGGAGCCTCGACCGACAGCCGCTGGCGGGAACCTACATGGGCGGTGTCGCCCTCATGCCCGATCACGACCCCGAGCTTGGCGAACGCCCGGGCGATGAGATCGAAATGCTGGGGCAGGGACTTTTTCACGCGCACTTCTCCGCCGGTGATTGCGCCCAGGGCCAGGAAGGTGACGACTTCGTGATAGTCCGTGCCGATGGTCACTTCCGCGCCATGCAGATCCGATACTCCGGTGATTTCCAGCCGGCTGGTGCCAATGCCCTCGATGCGGGCGCCCATGGCGACGAGCGCGGCGCACAGATCCTGAACATGAGGCTCGCTAGCCGCGTTGATCAGCGTCGAGGAGCCCTCGGCCAACGCCGCGGCCATCACGAAATTTTCCGTGACTGTCACCGACATATAGTCGAGCCAGTGGCGGGCGCCGCGAAAACCGCGCGGGAGGGCTATCGTCAGGGGATCTCCCTCTTTGACTTCGGCGCCGAGCGCGCGGAGCACTTCCAAATGGGGATCGATCTCCCGCACTCCGAGGGAGCAACCCTTTGCGTTTGATCGGATGGCGATCTTCCCCAGCCGCCGCAGGAGCGGTGGATAGAGCAGCACGGTCGAGCGCATGTCCTGCGGCAGTTCTTGGGTGGCGAGTTCGCGCCGGAAGCCGGCGTGCTCGACGCGCATGACCCCCGCGCCGCGATCCCAATCGATGAGGGAGCCCTGCTGGCGGAAGAACGCAACCAGGCGGTCCAGATCCGTGATGTCGGGAACGTTCCGCAGCGTGACTGCTTGATCGGTGAGCAGGGTCGCGCACAGGATCGGCAGCACGGAATTCTTGTTGCCGGACGGCGTGATCGTGCCGGAGAGCGGCTTGCCGCCGTTGACGATTAGGTCCATCTAAGAAAA
>DAISJK010000187.1:0-2888 GCA_036821505.1 Opitutaceae bacterium | reverse complement strand
TGCTTGGGCTTTGAATTCGGCCGAAGGCCTGAAAACCCGGCGCTCCCGGGATACTGAGGTAATCGTCTGGTCGGTCACGTTGAGTGGCTGATTTTCGGGGTATGCGACGCGAAACCGCGCCGTTTATCCCGCTCCAAGTTTCAAGCGTCAAGCGTCAGAGCAGCAAAACCCTCCGCATGGAAAAGAAATCTGTGTCCGCCCCGGCGGACAACCCCGGCGCCGCCCCGGCGACGGTCCTAACTGAATCCGCACCCGCCGGAGGCCATGCCACGGCGCCCGACAACACCATCCGCGTGGAAGGCGTCCTCGACATCGATGTGTCCAAAGGCGGCAACGGCCAGCTCTTGGATTTGACCAAGACCGGCAAGCGCCGCCCCACCGATACGTTCGTTCCGAAAGAGCTGATCCGCCGCTTTAAGCTCAAGCCAGGCATGATGATCGCCGGCACGGCCTTCCCGCCCGAAGGGCGGTTTCCGAACCCCAAGATGCGGTTCATCGAAATGGTCGACGGCCTGCCTCTGGAGGAGCGGCGCAACAAGCTCGATTTCACCGCGCTCACCACGGTCTCGCCCAACCAGCACCTGAAGATGGAGATGAAGGACGGCCGCATGACTACCCGCGCGGTGGACCTCTTCTGCCCCATCGGCAAGGGCACGCGCGGCCTGATTGTCGCGCCGCCCCGCACCGGAAAGACCATTCTCCTGCGCGACATGGCCTTGGGCGTCCTGGAAAACAATCCGGAATGCCACGTGATGATCCTTCTCGTGGACGAACGCCCCGAGGAGGTGACCGACTTCAAACGCAGCGTTCCTGCCGAAATCTGGGCCTCGTCCAACGACGAGCAGATCGAGAATCACATCCATGTGGCCGACCTTTGCATCGAGCGCGCCAAGCGCCTGGCCGAAGTCGGCCGCGATGTGGTGCTATTCCTCGATTCCATCACCCGCCTTGCCCGCGCGCACAACACGCAGCGCAACAGCGGCCGCACCGGCTCCGGCGGCCTGGACGTCCGCGCCCTGGAAAAGCCCCGTCAGCTTTTCGCCTCGGCCCGCAAGACCGAGGAGGGCGGTTCGCTCACCATCATCGCCTCGGTGCTGGTCGAGACGGGCAGCCGCATGGACGACGTCATCTTCCAGGAGTTCAAGGGCACGGGCAACATGGAGCTCGTGCTGGACCGCAAATGCGCCGAGATGCGCCTGTGGCCCGCGATCAACGTCGCCGCCTCCGGCACGCGCAAAGAGGAGCTCTTGATCGACCCGAAGAAGCTGGACGGCATTCATTTCTTCCGCCGCGCCCTGGTGCAGCAAAAGATCGAGGAAGCGACCGAGACCATGATCGCGCGCCTCTCGAAAACCAAAACCAACGACGAATTCCTGAAGCTGATTGCCCGGTAGGGCTTGCCCCGATCGACCGGCAAACGGCATATTGAATCTCCCGCCACGCAACTAAAGAATGCACAGTTTCTCCGAGCAATGCCTCGACATGGCCAGGTCGATCCTGGGCCACAATCTTGATTCGATCCAGCCCGACGGCACCGTTCTTCCCGCGAATGACGAAGCATCCCGCGCTGACGAGCCGGGACACGCGGCTCTGGCCCTCGGCGAGTATTTCCGTGCGACCGGCGAAACCACCCTCAAGGACTACGATTTGATCGACCTGGCGGCGCGCACCGTGACCGCCCAGGTGTTCACCGAGCCGCCGGCTGAAAACGGCCTGGCCTACGCCTCCCTGGGCCTCCTTTGCTTCGGTCCGTCGAAGGAGCGCAACCCGATCTGGGAACGCCTGGTCGAGGAGACCCGCCAGCGCATCGAGAAGCAGCTCCTGCACCGCAGCGACTACGACAACCACTGGCAGGCGTTCAATATCGCCAAGGCCGTGGCGCGCTTCAGCCTGGGACTTTCCAAAAAGGACGAGACCTCGCGCCTCATCGAGCGCCTGGTCGATCGCATCGCCCAGACGAGTTCGGCCGGATTCTTCGACGACTGCGCCCATGGACTGGGCGGCAATTTCAACCTCTACGGGGTGATGACGTTCGTCTTCATCCGTTCCGCGCTCCAGCTCCATGCCAATAGCGGCGTGCGCGAGCGCAAGCTGCCCACGCTCCGGACCTACGGGGAAAAATACATCAAGACGATGCCCGATTTGGTCCGCGCCGATGGGCTGGGCTGGGCCTTCGGGCGCGCCGCCGGCGTCTACGGGCAGATGCACTGCATCAGCCTCATTCTCCAGGGACTGCGCGACGGCTGGATTCCCGACGACCAAAAGCCCAAGTATTTCGACATCCTCCGGCGCCTGTTCCTCTTTTTTTACGAAACCTACCTCGACCAGGAGCACGGCTTCGTGGACCTGCGCGACCAGGAGCGCACCGCCTACAATCTCCACACGACCCGGATGGCCAATTTCGACGCGGCGCGGTATCTCTGCCAATGGTCGCGCCTGGCCAAGACCGTGCAGATGCCGCCCGGCCAGCCCAAGGTCGAGCCGCCGCGCACGAGCGGCCGCTTCGTCATCTTCGACAAGAGCAATCGCAAGGAACAGGGCCTCTTCCTTTACCGCGACGCGGACAGCGGCCTGCAATTGCAGATTCCCCTCATCAGCTGCGGCGGCCACCTCTCGAGCGACGCCCTCCCCTTCCCTCATTGCCCGGGCGTCTTCGACTGGCCCAATAACGTCTACCTTCCGATCATGCTGCCGGAGCTGACCTTCGGCGATCAAGTCACGCTGCCGGCCTTCTACGGCAAGAACTGCGTGACCGGGCTCGGCCTGCGCAACAGCTTTTTCTTCCGCTACGAGCAACCCGACCTGATCAACACCAACGAGGAGATCGTGCGCAACGTCGGCAGCGTGAAAGTGCAGTGGAATTTTTCCGGAAGCAAAATCGGATGCGA
>DAISJK010000186.1:0-2901 GCA_036821505.1 Opitutaceae bacterium | reverse complement strand
CGTCCTTGCCAAACACGGACTGCTTCGTAGATTCGCCAACCCATGCATTTCGACAACCTCCAGCCCAATCTTTCCGCTCCCCTCACCCGGTTCGACGACGATGATGACGACGATGAAGGCAGCGAGGAGGCCATGGCCAAAAAGCTGGGCTCTTCGATCTCATTTCTGATCCAGAAAAAATTCCTCGATCAGCGTAAAATCTTCCTTTGGGGCCCGGTCACCGACGAATCGGCCAAGGATATCTGCGAAAGGCTGCTCTACCTCGAGGCGTCCGCCCCCGGCAAGGGCATCACCTTTTATCTCAACACCCCGGGAGGCTCCATCACCGCGGGCATGGCCATCTTCGACACGATGCGCCTGGTCACGTCCCCGATCACGGCCGTGGTGACAGGAATGGCCGCGTCGATGGGCTCGGTTCTTCTCGCCGGCGCGGACAAGGGGCGGCGCCTGCTTTTCCCCCACGCGCGCGTCCTGATCCACCAGCCGCTTATTTCCGGGCGTTTCATCGGTCCGGCGACCGACATCAACATCCAGGCCCAGGAAATGGAGAAGCTGCGCGGCGAGCTGAACAAGATTTTGGCCGACGCTTCGGGCCAGCCGATCGAAAAGATCGCCCGCGACAGCGACCGGGATTTCTATTTGAACGCGCAAGAAGCGATCGATTACGGCCTGGCGGACAAGATTGTCGAAAAGTTGTAGCTAAATTCACGGACCACTCGCTCACGCTCGCAGCCACGAGGTGGAGCGCGTTGTCCCCAACGCGCTTAGCAGTAGCTGCGAGCGCTCGTGTCGTAGCTGCGCGCGCTCATGTCGTGGCTGCGAGCGTGAGCGAGTGGTCTGAGAATCTACTTTTTTTCGCGCAGGACATGCGCGATCAGCGCGTCGAGGTCCTTCTTCCACGCCGCGGCTTGCGCGCCGTCCCCCGCAGCCAAGGCCGCGCGCCTGGCATCGACGAGCCAAGGGCCGCGCATCGACCACGGCAGTTGGGGATAACTGAACAGGCGCCGATAGATCGGGAGCGCCGAGCCGGGGCGCCCGCAGGCTTCGAGGAGTTGCGCGGCTTCGTGGGCGAGCGCCCATTGATCCGGCTGCAATTCGCCCCAGGCGTCGACTGAACCAAGCGCTTTCTCCACCCCGGCCGAATCGCCGGCCGCGCGCAGCCGCTCCCCTACGGCAACCCCGAGCGCCAGGCTCGGCGTCTTGGCCAGGGCCGCCCTCCCCTCGGCCAAGGCCGCGGCCGGATCGCCGGAGACGTCGAGGACGAACATCCGCCGAATCGTCGCATAGGCCATCAAATTGGGAGGCAGCCGGTCGATGTTCTTCCACTGCTCATCGAAAGAAACGGCAAATGGCCGGTAAAGGGGATCGCCGATCAGCACGCATTGCCAGCTCAAGGCAGGCAGGGCGTAATAGGCTGCATCAACGAGATTCCAACCGCGGACCAGCGCGTGGAGAAGGAGATCGGGCCGATGGGTGTACTCCAGGTACGGTTCATATACATTCCCAAGGGTTGCCGTCGCACCGGCGGCGACCAGCCCCCCGCACCAGCCTTCGGTGGCGGATCGCAAGGTATGTGCCGAAGTACTGTGAATGTGAAAAGCGATCGCCCCGGGCGCGAAGCGAAATCCAGGCATGCTAAATGGACCGTTGATATCGGGGAAGTGCCAGCCGAAGTAGAGCGCCGTGGCGTCGCAGCGCGCGGTTTCCGGCAAAGGCCAGCGGCTTCGTTCGACCGTGGCGTCGAATCCGAGCGAGGCGACCTGCGCTTCGACTGTCGTGAGCCAGCGATTTCCTTCGGGATATTCGCCGCCCATGTCGATGCAGGCCCGGCCTAGCAATCCTGTCCGCTCGGCGCTGACAGCCCGGTCCACCAGCGAAGCCGCCTCGTCCGCCGTGGGGCCATCGAGCCGCGAAACTTTGACGACGGCCCGGAGCTGAAACTCGTTCGGATTTTCTTGGGAAAAAAGCGGATTCCCGACCAAGGCGTTGATCGGATAGTTGCCCGCGGCCAGGAGGCTCAACTCAGAGTCCACGGCGCCTGCGTTGGTGCGAAAACCGCCCCCGTCGGTCAGGGGGTGGACCTCGTCGAAAAGCGCCTGATCGTTTTCAATCCGCAGCGGCACGCCGCGGCATACGACCAGGGCCGCGATGCGGTGGCCGGCGATGGCGTATTTCCGCCGGCCGATCGAGTCGAAAAGATCCAGGGGAATCGCGTCGATCCAGCCTTGCTTGACCAGCTCGTCCTGCAGCGGCTGCCAGACCGAGGCAACGAACACGGGCCAGGTGATCGTCTCCGCCGTAGGCATATGGAAGGCGATGATGTTGGCAGACGGCACGCCGCGCACCGCGGCATAATGCCGCGCGATGCGCAGCGAATCGGGATCGTCCTGGTTGGCCAGCAGGACGACGCGCGATGCGAGGGCGTCTGCGGCGCGCGCGGGGGCGACGATCCAGCCAGCCATCCACGCCGCCAAGACAGTCACAAATGCTCTTGCCAATGTTCTCACGGCGTCTTGCCTAGACTGAGGCAATGGATTCTGCCTTCCCGCAAGGGTAAACCGCCCCGTTCACACGGACGCTGATGACTCCTGTTTCAAGTGGATTTGCAACAGTCGAGCCATGACCTTATATCTCCTAATAGCCTTGGGCGGCGCATTCGGCAGCGTGCTGCGGTTTTTTCTCAATGGCGTCATCAACACGCATACGGGTGAAACCTTTCCGTGGGTGGCTACCCTTGTGATCAATGTGACCGGCTCGTTCGTCATCGGTTTTATCTACACCCTCACCGGCCCCGATGGGCGATGGTTCGCCAGCCCGTCGACGCGTCTTTTCCTGATGACGGGGATCTGCGGGGGGTACACCACGTTTTCGGCATTCAGCCTGCAAACGCTCAATCTGCTC
>DAISJK010000185.1:0-2917 GCA_036821505.1 Opitutaceae bacterium | reverse complement strand
CGCTGGTCCGACGGTCTGCACCAGGCGGTCGAAGCCAAGGAAGGGGTGACGATCGAGCGGGAGACGCGCACCTACGCCACCATCACGATCCAGAATTACTTCCGCATGTACGAGAAGCTGGCCGGCATGACCGGCACGGCCGAGACCGAGGCGACCGAGTTCAACGACATCTACCGCCTCAAGGTGCAGGTGATTCCGACCAACATGCCCTGCATCCGGACCGACCGCAACGACTCGATCTTCAAGACCCGCCGCGACAAGTACAACGCGGTGGTGCGCGAAATCGAGGAGGCGAGCAAGCGCGGCCAGCCCGTTTTGGTCGGCACGACGAGCGTGGAGTCGTCCGAAGTTCTTTCCCGGATGCTCAGGCGCGCCGGCGTCATCCATACGGTGCTCAACGCCAAGCTCCACCAGCAGGAGGCCGAGGTGGTGTCCCGCGCCGGGCTGCGCAGCTCCGTGACGATCGCGACCAACATGGCGGGCCGCGGCACCGACATCAAACTGGGCGAGGGCGTGAGAGAACTCGGAGGCCTCTTCGTGATCGGCACCGAGCGCCATGAATCGCGCCGCATCGACCGCCAGCTCCGCGGCCGCTGCTCGAGACAGGGCGACCCCGGCCTGACCAAGTTTTTCCTCTCTCTGGAGGACGATCTCATGCGCCTCTTCCTCCAAGGCAATCTCGCCTCGCGCCTGATGGAGGGCTCGATGAAAGAAGGCGAGGAGCTGGAGCACCCCTGGCTCAACCGCTCGATCGAGTCGGCGCAGAAAAAGGTCGAGCAGCAGAATTACTCGATACGCAAGCGCCTGCTTCAGTACGACGACGTGCTCAATCAGCAGCGCGAGGTGGTTTACGGCATCCGCAATGGCGCGATCCATGCCGAGCGCTCCAAGGAGATTATTTTCGAGCAGATCGAAGAGGAGCTCCTGAACCGCCTGGCCGTGGCCGGCCTCGGCGAGAAGGCCGGGCCCAATTCCACCGCCGTGGAGAGCTTTGTCGGCTGGGCCAACGGCCACTTTCCGATCGGCCTGCGGGTGGAGGAAGTCACCGGCGTGGACGCCGCCTCCGCCACCGCCAAGGTGCTCGAACGGGTCCGGCAGGCCTACGCGGTCAAGGAATCGGTCGAGCTGCCCGATGCGCTCGGCGCCCTCGAACGCTATGTCGTGATCAACGCGATCGACCACCACTGGCAGGAGCACCTGACGGAGATGGAGGAACTCCGGCGCTCCATCGGTCTGCGCAGCTACGGCCAGAAAGATCCGCTGGTCGAGTACAAGAGCGAGGCCTATAAATATTTTGAGGAGCTGATGAACAACGTGCGGCTGCAGATTTGCGGCGGCCTCTTCCGCAGCGCGTCGAATCTCCAGTCGTTCGAGAACATGCTCTCGATTCTCGCGCGCGGCGCCCGCACCCAGGGTCCGGAGAACGCTCCGCCCGCCGGCCTGGCGCCCCCCGCGGGGGCTCCGCGCGGCGCCCCAGCCGGGCCCTCGCCCGCCAGTCAGGCTCCCGAGGCCCAACTGCCCAAGGTGACGATCCGCCGCGACACTCCGAAAGTCGGCCGCAACGATCCCTGTCCCTGCGGCAGCGGCAAGAAGTTCAAGAATTGCCACGGGGCCTGACCCGATGGCGTCCCTGACCGATCTTTACGATCGCCCCCAGCCGTGGTGGCGCCGGCATTCCTCCGAAGTGGCGGCCGCGGCGGTTTTTGTTCTCACCGTGATGCTGACGGTGGCGATGTTTCCGACGCGCTTGGGGCACTCGTCGCCGGAAGCGGCGTACGCTTTCGCAGCACCCGCGATTTTTTGGGCCTACGGCCGGCCGCGATTCAAGCTCTACGCCTTGACGCTATTCGCGGCGCAGGCCGTCGCTTGGACCCTCCTGCTATGCTGGCTACGGCATGTGAGCTGGATTGCGCTGCTGCTCCTGGGGCCGTTTATCGGCGCCTGGGTCGGCACCTGGTATCTGGCCGTCTGGTGGACCATGCCGCGCATGGTCGGACGGCCCGTTTCCGTGCGGCTGTCCGCGCAATTCGGTCTGGCCGGGCTTTGGGTCTTAATTGAAGCGTCCCGGAATTGGTTTCTCGGCGGCTTTCCCTGGCTGCCGCTCGCCGCGAGCCAGTGGCAGCAGGCGGCCTTGCTCCAGATCGCCGCCTACACGGGGGCGGGCGGGATATCATTCGTCCTGATCGTTGCGAACATCGGATTCACCGCATTTTTCCATCGGCTCCTGCGGGAGGGCGAGACGGGGCTGCGCCGTCGCAGTCAGGAATGCAACATAGCCCTGCTCCTCCTGCTCGCCTGCGTTTTTCTCATGGTGCGTGAGACTTCGGGCTACCAGCAGTACGAACAGCCGCTCGCCCGCGTCGCTTTTGTCCAGCCCTACATACCCCAGAAGGCGAAATGGGATCCGGACGATGGCCCGGAAATCATCCGGATCATGCAGCAGGAGGCCGTTCAGGCCGGAACGGTCGGGGCGGACCTGGTGCTTTGGCCCGAATCGGTCACTCCATGGCCGGTCATCGGAGACCCCACCATGCGAGCTCTTGTCGAACACATGGCGCAGGACGCCCGCGCGCCGATGCTGTTCGGCACCGACGCGGTTGAAAAAGGCGCCGACGGCCAGGAAATCTGGCACAACGCGGCGTGCGTGGTCCGGCCCGACCTGGGGCTTCAGCCGGGTTATTATGCCAAGCGAAAGCTGGTGCCATTCGGAGAATATGTGCCTTTCCGGCCGCTGTTCGGCTGGCTCTCAAAGATCGAGCCCTTGGGCGGCGACGACACCCCGGGCACCGATCCCGCTCCGCTTTTTGTGAACCTGAAGAACGGCGCCCAGGCGATCGGGGTACTCATCTGCTATGAGGACATTTTTCCCCAATTCGCGCGCGACACCGTCCTCTTGGGCGCGGACTTCCTCACAGTG
>DAISJK010000184.1:0-2921 GCA_036821505.1 Opitutaceae bacterium | reverse complement strand
GGACCAGCGCTGCCGCGAGCTGGTGCGGATGCGCGACACCCTTTTTTCCGTCAATTACGGCTTGGCAAAAATCGCCGCGCGCAATCGCAACCGGCGCGACTACTCCGATGGGCTCAGCGCCGCTTCCGCCGGGCTGCTCGATGCGATCGACCGCTACGTGCCGGGCGCCCAGTCCGCGCGATTCGCCTACTTCGCGGGCTATTGGATTCGCTATCATCTGAGCCGCCATGCGCAGAAGTTCGGCACGACGGTGGCTTTCCCGATTCATCAGCACCGGCTCGGCCGGCGCATCGGCAACTTTCTGGAGCAAAGGCGGGCGCAGGGCCTGCCGGTTCCGGCGGCGGACGAAATCTGCGGCGCGTTGAGGATCGGGCGCGAAGCCTATGACCGGCATCTAAACCCTCCGCAAATGCTGTCCCTGCATGGCTTGGACGGAGGCGACGGCGCATCCCCGGACACTACGGTGATCGAGGATTTCCTGAACGATCCGGCGCCCGCCCCGGCGGCCGCGCTTGAGGAGGCGGAGATCGGCGACACCCTGCGCGCGCTTTATCGGACACGGGCGGCGCCCGCCGTGCGGGTCATGCTCGCCTATACGCGCGGGATTGGATGCCTGGCCGAAGCGGCCGAGGACTATCTCGCCGACCTTCAGGAGTCGGCGCTGGAAAACCTTACGCGGCGCTGGCGATTAAGGTTCTGACGGCGATTGCCGTCGGCATCGTTTAAGCTGTAGCTCGCTCCATGCAGACAAACGATGCGGCCATTGACGACCTCCGGCGCCAGGTGGGCAAGCGCACTGCTGAGCTTACCAAGGCCAACGAATCGCTCTACATGGAGATCCTCGACCACCGCCGGACTGAACAGGCCAGACGGCGCGCGGAGGATCAATTCCGCAGCCTGTTCGAGCATGCGGTGGTGGGCATCTTTCAAAGCCTGCCGGATGGTCAGTATCTCGCGGTCAATCCCGCGCTGGCCAGAATGTACGGCTACCGGTCGGCTGAGGAATTGCTTTCGTCGGTCAAGGATATCGCGAACGAAATCTACGTGGACCCGAGCGTTCGGGCCGAATTCCAGCGCCGGATCAAGGAGGAGGGACAGGTCAGGGGCATGGAATACCAGGTGCGCCGGAAGGACGGCAGGCTGATTTGGATTTCCGAGCACGCCCGCGCGGTTAAGGACCGCCGCAACCGAGTGGTGAGGTACGAGGGGATCATCCAGGACATCACCGCCCAAAAGGAAGCGATGGCGGACCGGGCGCGGCTCGAAATCCGGCTGTACCAGGCAAAGAAGATGGAAGCGATCGGCACCCTGGCGGGCGGCATCGCCCACGATTTTAACAATATTCTGGCGGCCATCGTCGGCTACAGCGAATTGGTGGCCGATGATCTTCCGCCCGACAGCATGGGGCGGCGCAACATCAACGACGTGTTCATGGCCTGCGAGCGGGCGAGGGATTTGGTGAGGCAAATCCTCACTTTCAGCCGGCAGGCGCCGCCCGAGCGCTCTGCGGTGCGCTTGCGGGCTATCATCAAGGACGTTCAGCGGCTGCTCCGCCCGACGCTGCCGGAGTCGATCGAGTTGCGCACGCAGATCTCCGCCCGCAGTGACCGGATTGTCGCCGACCCCGTTCAGATAAATCAGGTGCTGATGAATCTCTGCACCAACGCGATCCACGCCATGAAGGCGAAAGGGGGCGTCCTGACGATCAGCCTCGACGACTGGGCCTCCGGCAAGGAGGCCGTTGGCGATCCGGAACTGCCGCCGGGCGAGTACCTGCTGCTTTCGGTCGAGGACAATGGTCAGGGGATCGACCCGAAGGTGCTGGGACGGATCTTCGAGCCATTCTTTACCACGAAGGCCGCCGGCGAGGGCACCGGGCTCGGGCTTTCGGTGATCCACGGCATCGTCAAGGGACACGCGGGGGATATCACCGTTCGCAGCCGGCTCGGTGAGGGAACGGTTTTCCACATATATCTGCCGGTGTCGCCGGGGCCGGCCGACCCAATGGTTGACGCTGCTTCGGAAGCGGGATCGGCGCATCCATGAACCGCATTCTGGTTATCGACGACGATGCGCCGTTCCGCTCGGTGCTCGAGCAGACGCTGATCCGCGCGGGTTACGAGGTCGCCACGGCCGAAAACGGCCGGGACGGGCTTGAGCTGCAGAAAAAAGCTCCGGCTTCGCTCGTCATCACCGATTTGATCATGCCGGAAAAGGAAGGGATGGAAACCATCATTGAACTGCGGCGGGACTTTCCGCAGACGAAGATCATCGCGATTTCCGGCGGCGGACGGCATGATTCGCAGGACTTCCTGCCGATTGCGCGGAAGCTGGGGGCGATGCGCACGTTGGAAAAGCCGTTTAGCCGAGAGCAGTTGTTGGAGGCGGTGCGGGCGGTATTGGGGTAGGAACGAATACGAGCGCGCAGAGGCGCTACTACTGGGTGGGATAGGGTTGAAGTTGGGGGCTGAAGCTGCGAGTAATCCCGGTTCCATGTTCGTCTGCCGCCGCTTCCCCGTGCTGCTGGCACTGTCGCTGTCCCTGGCGGCGTGCCGGGAGGGAAAGGTGGAGTCCTATCGGGTGCCTAAGGAGCAGGACCCCGAGATGCCGATGGCGGAAGCGGCGGGGAGCACGCCGCCGGGCGTCACCGCCGCCGGAGCTGGAACAATGGCCGGCGCCAGCGTCGATGTCGCCGCAGGCCCGGGGCTCACCTGGACCGCTGCGGCCGGCTGGCGGGCCAAGCCCGCTTCCGCGATGCGCAAAGGCAGCTATGACGTTCCGGGTGAGGGTGGGGCCGCCGCCGATCTTTCGATTACGGCGTTTCCGGGCGATGTGGGAGGCATGCTCGCCAACGTCAATCGTTGGCGCGGGCAGGTCAGGTTACAGCCACTCTCCGATGCCGACTTGGATTCCGCTATCAC
>DAISJK010000183.1:0-2936 GCA_036821505.1 Opitutaceae bacterium | reverse complement strand
CAGCATGGTGAATCTGATTGCCGGGCGCCGCGTCGTGCCGGAATTGATCCAGGCGGATTTCACGCCTTCCGCCGTCGAAGCGGAGGTCAGCCGCCTGCTCGAATCCTCTCAAGCGCGCGAAGAAATGAAAGCAGGGCTTGCGGAGGTTCGAGCCAAGCTGGGCCCGGGCGGCGCCATCGAAAGGGCCGCGGATATTTTCGCGGGAATGCTCTGATCCCTTATGCTGGGGCAACGAAGAAGACTTATCTGGTATCTTAGGTAGGACTGAAGGTAACGCCCCTTTCGAAAGAGGGCTCCTCTTGTTCAAAATGCACCGATCGTTCGCCGCCCTGGCGCTTGCCCTTCTCGCGGCAGCCTCGGCATGGGCGCAGGGCCCGCGCGCCTTCACATTTCGCGCCACGAATTACGATGTCCAGGTGGTTTTGAATCCAGACACTCAAACGCTCACGGGACTCGCGAAGGTGGATTTCACGGCGAGCGAAGTATCGCGAACACTTCTCGTCGAGCTTCATCCCGATTTGACCGTAACCTCCGTGAAAACGGCCTCTGGCCAGTCGCTCAACTTCGAGCGCGACAACAACTATCCGCTCCTGCTGAGCGTCGGACTCCCGGCCGCGGCCACTCCGGGCAAGCAGGTCACGCTAACATTCGAATACAGCGGCCCGGTCTCGAGCGAAGACGACAGCCCCACAAGAGGCGTGCGTTTCGCTTCAATAGACAAAACATCGGCCTTTCTGCTTCTCCCCGCGCGCTGGTTCCCCCTGACGAGTTATCCATCGAACCGCTACACCGGCACGTTCAAGATCGTCGTGCCGGATACGATGGCCGTGGCCGGCACGGGCCAACCGGATCCGCCCGTCATGACGCCCGCGCTCGGGAAGGGCCAGCCGGGGCAGGCATCCTATACATTCCACTGCAATCATCCATCGCCGGCCGGGTCGTTCGTCGCCGGAAGCCTGCAATTGTCGCCTGTACAGACCGAAGGCTACCGCGTTTCCGTGTACACGCCGCCGGCCCAGGCGCAGACGGCCACTCCCTACGCGAACTCTCTTGCGCACATCATGAGTTTTTTCTCCGATGCCTTTGGTCCGTTCGACAGCGCGCCGGATTTGACCATCGCGCAAATGCCGGACGGCGGCCTCGCGGCATATTCCGCGCCGGGGCTGCTCCTGATCAGCGCGCGCCAATGGACCACCGCCCATACCAACGATCGCCTGCTCTCGCAGGTCGCCGCCGGGCAGTGGTGGGGCAATGACGTCCTGCCGGCCAGTCCTTCGGATGTATGGATCACCGATGGGCTCGCGCGTTACGCCGAAGCGATGTATGCGGAGCAATCCGACGGCGTCGCCGGGCTGCACAAAGCGCTCCAGGATTTCTCCATCGGTGCATTGATGTACGAAGACACGGCTCCGATCGCCCAGGCGCAGAGCATGCAGCCCTATTCCGATCAATATGAGTCGGTGGTGAGTGACAAGGGCGCGATGGTCTTTCACATGCTCCGCTCGGAATTGGGCGACGACGCATTCACGGCTCTCCTCCACGATTTCTACAAGGAGTACAAAGGAAAGCTCGCTACCGTCGAGGGGTTTGAAGCAATGGCGGCAGCCAAGGCCCCGCCTCCGGCGCAGGATCAGCCGCCGATCAATCTGGTTGCGTTTTTCTCGCAGTGGCTGAATTCCACCGGCATTCCGGAATTCACCTTCGATTACATCGTCTATCGCACGCCGCAAGGATTCAAGGTGGTCGGCAAAATTGACCAGGACCTCGAAACGTTTCGAATGCCCGTCGAAATAAAGGTGGATACCGAAGGGAATCCCGAAACAAAGAATATTCTTGTCGTCGGAACGACCACGCCCTTTGAAATTGACACCTTCGGGCGGCCCAAGCCCAACGGAGTCCAGGTCGACCCGAACAGCAATCTTTTGAAATCCAATCCCGCTTTGCGCGTGCGGGCCATGATTGCGCGGGGCGAATCGCTCGCGAGCATCGGAAAATATTACGAAGCCATCCAGCAATACCAGCGCGCGCTCGACGTGCAACCCACGGATTCGCTCGCGCACTTCCGCATGGGCGAAGCCATGTACTACCAGAAAAATTACCAGGCCGCAGCCAATGCCTTCCGCGCGGCGATTGGCGGCGACCTCGACCCCAAGTGGGTGGAAGTCTGGAGCCACATCTATATCGGAAAGATTTATGACTTGCTCGGGGAGCGCGCGCGCGCCGTGAACGAATATAGCCTGGCGCAGCACACGCATGACGACACTGCCGGAGCGCAGGAAGAAGCCGCAAAATACCTGCAAACAGCCTACGCGGGCGATAATGCCGGCACGGCTGCGCCCACGGCCACCGCGCAGCAGACTCCAGCGCCTGCTGCCACATCGCCGGCGGCCGCGAGCGACACTGGATCCGATAAACCGGTTCTCAAGAGAAAGACCAGCGACTGATTTTCCTGCCGTAGCGGAAGCTTTTCTCTACTGGGAAGCCGCGCCTTTCGCGTTCATCCGGCTGAAAACATCTTCGAACACAGCAAGCCCCTCGGCATCGAACAGCACGAAGGATATTTTCTCAAGCGATGTGGCGCCTTCCAGGTGCGTGCGCGCTTCCCGCAGCATGATCTCGGCGCACTCGCGCATCGGAAATCCGGCGATGCCCGTTCCCACCGCAGGAAACGCGATGGTCCGCAAGCCCTTCTGCGCCGCGATACGCAGGGAGTGCGCCGTCGAGCTGCGCAGCGACGGCGCGGAGGTTTGGCCGCCCAGCGACATGCTCGCCGCGTGGATCACATAGCGCGCCTTCAGATTTCCGCCCGACGTGATGGCCGCGCCGCCCACGGGTATCCCGCCGATGGCGTCGCATTCGGCTTGAATTGCCGGGCCGCCCTTGCGGCGGATGGCGCCCGCCACGGCGTCGGGATCGACCGCTTCGGTCGGAACATA
>DAISJK010000182.1:0-2950 GCA_036821505.1 Opitutaceae bacterium | reverse complement strand
AAAGAATCATCTCGCCATGGCACGATTCTGGCAGAAGCGGGATGTCGATGATCCCCAAACTGCCGCAGCTTTTGCCGAACTGGTTGGAGACGAGGAGCGCTTGCGCCACCTTTACGTCCACACGTTTTGCGATGCGCGCGCCACGTCGGTCAGCCTTTGGAACGACTACAAGGACACCCTTCATACCCGGCTCTACCGCGCCACGCTCGAGTGTTTCAAGCTGGGCGCGTCCCTGCCGGCCCGCCATGCGGAGAGGAAAAAGATGACCCTGCAGGAATTGATGGCCAAGCATCTGCCGGGCATCAGCGACGATGAAGTCGCGGCTCACTTCAGCCTGCTGCCCGACCGGTATTTCATCCACACGGACGCCGAAGAGATCGCGCTGCACGTCCAGATGGTGCATCGTCTGCTGACGTCGATCACGACCGCGGACTCGCTCGGGACGCTGCGGCCGGTGATCGACTGGCGCGACGACATCAACCGATCGGTGACGGTCGTGAACATCGTGACTTGGGACCGCGCCGGACTGTTCTACAAGCTGGCGGGAGCCTTCAGCGTGGCCGGGCTCAACATCCTGGGGGCGAAAATAATCTCCCGTTCGGACCATATAGCGATCGACACGTTTTACGTGATCGAACCTGGCCGCGGCGTGGTGCAAAGCGCGGCCGCGCAGGAGGCCTTCGCCAAGAACATCGAGGCCGCGCTCGTTTCAAACAAGGACTTGTATCCCGAAATCGTGGCTCAGGCGAAAAAACTCGCCGCCAGCCGTTATTTGACGACCGGCGGCGGCGACGCCTTGCACAGCTCGTTTCCGCCGACCGTCGATGTTTATCACGAGCTTTCAATGCAGCGCACGATCGTGGAAGTGCAGGCGCGCGATCAGCTCGGCCTCCTTTACCGCCTGGCCAAGACGATTTCCGACCAGGGCTTCGACATCACTTTTGCCCGCATTGGCACGGAACGGGGCGTGGCCGTCGACACCTTTTACGTCGAAAATGCGGGTCGCGAACCGGTCGACAATCCGGAGCGGCTGCAAGTGCTGCGCGATGTGTTGGCCGAGGTCATCGTGCCGGTTCCGGTGGCCGCCGCTTAGAGGTAGTGACTCAATTTGACCGAAGAGGGTGCTCCTTTACTTTTTCCAAACGAAATAGAGGCTTTGGCCGATGGCCAACAGCCCCCCCAGTCCGGAATCGATTCTCCTCGCCCTCGGAGCTCTGGCGTTTCGGGTGGACGATCCCAACAAGGCTCTCGGGGAGATTCTCGGCATCGTCGCGGGCGGGCTGGGGGCGGACAGCGGCTCGATCGCGCTGCTGAATCCTGATTCGGGCAAACTCGAGATCGAGGTCCGGTTCGGGCTGCCCCACGAAGGCGAACTATCGATGGCCCTCGGCCAAGGCTTGCCGGGCTGGGCCGCGTGGCACGGGAAGCCGGTGCTGGCGCCGGATGCGGGGGCCGATCCGCGCTATCGCGCGATGAGGGAGGGAGTGCTCAGTCAAATGGCCGCGCCCATGGCTGCGCCCGACGGCCAGGTGTTGGCCGTCATCACCCTGGATCGCACGACTCAGCCCGCTTTCGGCCCCGGCGACCTGGATCTGCTCGCGCGCTGCGCCGAGACAGCCGCGCAGGCGATGCAGCGGCTGTGGCAGCTCGATCATCTCGAGGACAAGGCCCGCCAGCTCGAAATGCTCCTGACCAACGGCCAGGCGCTGCTTTCGAAGCTGGAGGAAAGGGAGCTTTTCGAGGCATTGGCCCGGGACACCCGCCAGGTGATGCGGGCCGCGGCTTGCGCCCTGTTCCTTTACGAGCCCGCGACGACGACCGTCCGTCTGGCCGCGTTCACCGGAGCGGGGGCGGCGCCGCAGCCGGGCAATCTGCCGCTCGATTCCTGCATGGTTGCCGCCGCGATCCATACCCGCCGTCCGGTGGCGTTCGCCGACATCCAATCTCCCGAGTATCACGATTTGGCCGATCTGCCGCGCGACGAAACGCTGCGCTCCGTGCTGGTCACGCCGCTGCCCTGCGAAGGCGGCGTCCTCGGCGTCCTGGCCATCTTCACGGACCGGGTGCGCCGCTTCGACAACGACGAGAAAAGACTGTGCGGCGCCCTGGCCAGCATGGGCGCGGTGGCCCTCCAGAACGCCCGGCTCTACGCGCGCGTTTTCAAGAGCGAGGAGTCGCTGCGCAAAAACGAGCAGTTGACCACCCTCGGGCTGCTCGCGGCCGAAATCGCCCACGAAATTCGCAATCCGCTCACCGTTCTCAAGCTCCTGATGGGCGGCCTCGTGCCCGATTTCGCGGAAGGCGACCCGCGGCGCACCGACATGCGCGTGATCGGGGAGAAACTGGACCAGCTCGAGGCGATCGTCACCCGAGTGCTCAATTTCGCCAAGACGCCGTCCAGTTTGCATGCGCGCTGCTCCCTGGCTGAAATCGTCGAGGATACGCTCGTCTTGGTCAGGCTCAAATTCGCCCAAAGCAAGATCCAGGTTCGCTTCGAGCCGCCGGCGCGCCCGCTGGTCGTCGATGGGCATACCGGCCAGCTTCAGCAGGTCATGCTCAATCTCCTGCTCAATGCGATGCAGGCGATGCCGGACGGGGGCGTGATCACCGTCACGCTCGGCAGCGAATCGCGCGGAGCCTCGTCCGTGGCCGCGATCACCATCACCGACACCGGGACGGGCATTCCGGATGCCATCCGCGACCGGATCTTCGATTCATTCCTGACCGGGCGGGCCGACGGCACGGGGCTCGGTCTGGCCATCGCCAAGCGCGTGATGCTGGGGCATAGCGGCGATATCGCGCTCATTTCCACCAGTCCCACGGGCACGACCCTGCGCCTGATCCTGCCCTTGGCCAACAAGGCGCCATGACCCCCGCCCGCGCGCGCCAAAAAAGGATCCTGCTTTTGCTCGGCGTCGGGCTCGGGCTCGCCGGCATCGTCGTGCTGTTA
>DAISJK010000181.1:0-2960 GCA_036821505.1 Opitutaceae bacterium | reverse complement strand
CACGCAGCGCCTCGCGGTCGAGTGCGACAGCACCTGCGCTCCGCTGCTGATATTGCAGCCCCGGCCGATTTTCAATCCGCCCAAGCCGTCTATAAGCGTGAATGCGCCGATCCAGCAGTCCGCCCCGATCTCCGGTTCTCCGGCGATCCATGCTAGTTCGTGATAGATATTTGGTGGGAGCTTTGCGCTCATCAAGCAGCCGGCGGACGGGCAAGGAGACTTTGCCCACCCGGGAGAACCGCGGCAATCAATCTTTCAGCAACACAAGCCGCATCGTGATGTCGGTCGCCTCGATCCGGTCGCGCTGATCGCGGTTGAAGCCTTCGTAAAGATAGGGGCGCCATGCGAGCGGATGCGGGCTGGCAAGCAGCGTTTCATAATGTGGTGGCAGCGGCTTTTCGTCCGGATAAGGCCAGATGAATCCGCCATAGAGGATGCGAAATCGATCGGATGGGATCGGCGCCTTGCCCGCGGCGACGATCTGGCGGTTATAGCCGTCTATCGCCAACCGAGCGTGATAACCGAACCCATTCGGGAATTGCTGCCGCAGCGGCTTGGCCATGCTCCACGCCGCGCAAGCGAAAAGAACCAGAAGCGCCACGCGCTCCGCAGCGCGCCACGCGGGACGGGACTTGAGCAACCGCGCCACAGTCCAGCCGAGGAGAAGCGCGCAAAACGGAACCACCTGCCGCACCAATCTGCCATAGACGACAAATTTTTCGAGGACGTCCGAGCCTCCGATGAGGATCGCCGCCAAGGACGCGATCATCGCCACCCAAAGCGCCCCCCGTCGCCGCTCATCAGTGGAACTTTTCCGCGCCAGCCAAAAGAAAGCCAGCAACGCGCCGAGCCAGATCAACGCGGTGAAACGCTCCGCCTGCCAGAGGTAGTCGAAAAAAACAACGTGCCCTTCGTTGAAGTTTCCCTGGTTGATCGTTCCGGCAAAATCCACGTACGATTGGAGCAGGTACACGTTGAGCCGCATGTCCGCCTCAAGCAGAAGGCAGAAACTCCCCGCGAGCCCCAGCAGTCCGAACGCGGACCGCTTCGTCATAGCCCATGCGTCCGGCCAGCCACGCAGCACGTGCGCCGCGAGGATGCACGCCACCAGCGCCCAGCATCCGTTGTAGGTCACAAAAGCGGCAAATCCCAGCACGCCCGCCAGTAAAGAATCCCAGATCCGTGGTTTTGGTTTCCACGCGACATAGGCGCATGCCAGCGCCAAGCACAATGCAACGTCATAGGGCATCAGGTGCCGCGCCCAGTAAAACATACTATTGGCGCAGGCCATTGCCGCCGTCGCCCAAAACGCCTCGCGCTCGCCGGCTCCCGTCCGCCTCGCGATGAGCCATACCCAGAGAATATTGGCCAGGGAAAACAGGCTCACGATGTACGATGGGGTGCGGATGTCCGAATTGACGTGTTTTTGCAGCCAGGCCGGGCCGAGCATCAGCGCCTTGAAGCCGAGGTGATCAGCCGAACCCATCACCTGCAGCACTGCCGCTCTCTTGTCGCCCGCTTCCCAGTAATCCAAAGCGGTTGCAGCCTCGCCGTAGCGGCTCTCATCGCTCCAAAAATACTGCCCGCCACGGGCCACCAGGACGAGCCGCAAAACCAGCGAGACGAACAACAGGACGATCAAGCCGAGGCGATAGCTGCTCCGGAATCCGGTTGAAGTCATGACCAGAAGCCTACCCGGCGGCCACCGCCGCGCGAAGCGCCGATGCAACGCGAACCTGGTCCTCCTCGGTGAGGTTATGGAACAACGGCAAAATCACGCATTCGTCCTGAGCGCGCTCGCTTTCCGGCAACCCTTGGTTTCCGCCGGCGCGCCATGATCCGGCGGGAAAGGCCGGCTCTAGGTGCGCGCACATCACGCCGCGGCGCGTGGAAATACCCGCGTCGAGCAGGGCCTGCATGACCGAGCGCTGACGACTCGCTCCGCCCACCAGCCGCACTAGATAACTCTGCCGGTTGGATCGCGCCCACTCTGGTTCGGCCGGGGTCCGCACCCCGGGAATGTCCGCCAGGAGCACCGCATACCGCTCAGCCTGCTCGCGGCGACGCACAATCATTCCTGGGAGGCGCTTGAGTTGTTCGCGCCCGACCGCGGCTTGCATATCGGTCAGCCGATAATTGAAGCCCGGCTCGACGTAGGCCTCAAAAACGACCTGCTTCGAACCGTGGCGCACCGCATCGGGCACGCTCATTCCATGCTGGCGCCAGAGGCGGAATTTCCGGTCCCACTCGGCATGCCGAGTGGCGATCATCCCGCCGTCCCCAGTCGTAAGCAGCTTGCGCGGGTGAAACGAAAAACAGGCCGCATCGCCGTGCGGGCGGCCGATTTTTTCCCAGCGTTTCTCCCACATGATTTCACTGCCGGCGGCGCAAGCCGCATCCTCAATGACGGGCAGTCGCTTTTCGCGCGCGAAAGCGATGATCGCCGCCAAGTCGCAGGGCAGGCCCACCTGATGCACGGCGAGGATCGCCCGCGTGCGCGGCGTGACCGCGCCGGCCAGAAGCCGGGGGTCGAGGTTGTAGGTCGCCGGATCGATATCGACGAAGACCGGCATCGCTCCGCAATTGCGGATGGCGTTCGCCGTGGCGATGAACGAATGGCTGACAGTGACGACTTCGTCGCCCGGGCGCACCCCTGCGGCGAGCAGGGCGAGGTGCAGCGCGGTCGTGCAATTCGAAACCGCGCAGGCATGGGGCGCGCCGACAAACGTGGCGAATTCATTCTCGAAGGCGGCAACCTCCGGCCCCTGCGTGAGCCAGCCCGAGCGGATCACGCGCGCCGCGGCTTCGCATTCAGCCTCGCCTACCAGCGGCGCGGCGACAGGCAAGGGGCGGAATTTGTCGGACACGGAAATCAGCTTTCCCAGTTGAGCGTCTGCATCCGGGCGAGGCAGGCGGGATCCGCGGCATAGAGTTCCCGATAGTAAGCCACCGTCGCGGCC
>DAISJK010000180.1:0-2999 GCA_036821505.1 Opitutaceae bacterium | reverse complement strand
CGGCTTCGCGATTTCGGCTGGAGCCGCCCTATTGCTTTACGCTTCATGGAAGCCGCTGATGGCGCGCTATGGGCAGGCGACCCTGGCGGAGGAATATCTCGACGACGATATCGGGAATGAAGGCCGGGGAGTTTATCTGCGCTGGGCCCGGATGATTGTGGAGGACCACTTTTTCGGGCTTGGGTTGAACAACTGGTCTTATGGCGTCAGCAAAACCTACGGCGCGAAGGAGGGGTTTGTCTATGGAGACTATGACGATACCCATTCCCTGGAAGATCGGCTGGCGCAGCCGAATTTGAATTTTGCCGCGCCGGCGCACAGTTTGGGCGCGCTCACTCTGGGCGAGCTCGGGGTGCCCGGATTGTGCGTGTTCGCGCTTCTCTGGATGCGCTGGTTTCAGATCGGCGCGAAATTTTTGAGGCGGTGGATGAGCGACCCCATGCATCGTCTCGGCGTCGGGATATTTTTCGGGACCTGCGGAATCTTTCTTCAAAGTCTGACCGAGTGGGTTTACCACCAAACCCCGATTTTTGTGACTTTTCACATTCTGATTGGAGTCCTGGCGGCCCTCACTTGCTGCCGAGAGCGCGGAAAGAGATTGGCTGGACGGCCATGAAAGTCGCCCATTTATTGCGCAAATATAATCCCGCCGAATGGGGAGGAACGGAGACGGCCGTGCACCGCCTTTGCGGCGAACTGCGCCAAACGGGGACGACTTCCGTGGTTTATTGTCCGAGCAATTCCGCTAGCGAGGGAAACGATCCTCTGACCGAGGCGGGCTGCCTGGTGAAGCGGTTCAAGGCTTGCGTGCCGATCTGGGGAATTTCGCCTCAGCAAAGGCGCCAGATGGTGGCTGTGGGCGGAAATCTCATGTCGTTCGAACTCATTCGAATGCTTCGGCGGGAGCCGGATCTTGCCGTCATTCATGCTCATACCACGGGGCGAATTGGGGCCATCGGCCGGATGGTGGCCCGGCGGCGCGGGCTGCCCTTTTTGTTCACCACCCACGGGGGAATTTACGATTTGCCGGTTTCCCTGAAGCTGAGCCTCAATGCCGCGCCGGAACAGGGCTGGGAATGGGGCAAATTTTGCGGCCTGCTGCTGGGCGCCAGGCGCTTGATGACCAGCGCGGATGCGATCGTCACCTGCAACGATCGCGAGGCGGCATTGATTCGCGAACGCCATCCCGGACAGCGGGTGGTGGTGCAGCCCCACGGAGTGCAGGCAGACCTCTATCAATTCGATAGGAAAACAGCTGCGCGCGCGGCGTTTCCCCAGATCCTGGGGCGCCCGATGCTGCTCGTCTTGGGAAGGATCGACGCGGTGAAGAACCAATCTTGGCTCGTCGAACAGATGCCCCTGCTGATTCGGCAAGATCCCAAGCTCCTGCTCGTATTCGCCGGGGCGGTCACCGACCGAGTCTATGAGGAAGCTATGGTCGCCCGCATCCGACAGCTCGGGCTCGTGCAAAACGTCCTGCTGACCGGCGGTCTGCCGCCCTGCGATCCCCGTCTGATCGGGCTTCTCCAAGCGGCCAAGGCGGTGATCCTGCCCTCGGTTTCCGAAACGTTCGGACTGGTCATTTTGGAGGCGTGGGCGACGGGAACTCCCGTCGTCTCCAGCCGAACCTCGGGCGCGACAAGTTTGATCGAGCACGGGAAGACCGGGCTTCTATTCGATCTTTCCCAACCGGAAGAGTTTCATGCCCGCATGAACGAACTGAGGACGGACTCCCAGATGGCGCTTCGGCTCGTGGCCGGCGGACGCAAACGGGTCGTCGCCGATTTCGATACGCGAGTTCTCGCGGATCGAATGAAGCGGCTCTACGAAAACCTCATCGAAAGCAAACATGCGCTACGTCATTCTGCGTGACGACGATACCAGCGCGTTGACTCCCACGGCCTGCCTCGAACGGCTCTACCGGCCTTTTCTCGACCGGGGGCTGCCCGTGAATCTCGCTGTGATTCCCGAGGTGCGCACGGACGCAAGGCGCCCTGGAGGACGGCTCGAGGGCTTTCTCTCCGAGGGGCACCGCAGCCGGTTGGAAACCGTGCGCATGGAGGAGAATCCCAAGCTGCTCGCCTATTTGCGGGCGAATGCCGGATTTCATTTCGCGCAACATGGGTGCTTTCACGACGCTTTCGAGTTCGATCAACTGGACCAGCCGGCGGCGATTCGCTTGCTGGACTTGGGCGCGCAGCGGCTGCGGGAGGCCGGTTTCGCCGCGCCGGCCGCCTTTGTCGCGCCGCACGACCGGATTTCCCGCGCCAGTCTGCCTGCGATAGCTAATCGCTTCGGCGTTCTTTCGACCGGCTGGTTCGAACTGCGCCGTCAGCCGAGCGCGTGGCTACCCCAATATTTCTGCAAAAAATTTCGGAGCGCTTCCCATTGGCGGGCGGGCCGCATCGCGATGCTTTCTCATCCGGGGTGCCTGCTTTCATCCGCACGGCCGGCGGACACGATCCTGGATACGGTCAGGCGCTCGATCGAGGGGCAGCGCCTGACCGTGCTGGTCACGCATTGGTGGGAATATTTTCGAAGCGGAAATCCCAACCATGCCTTCATCGATGTCCTCCACGAGACGGCGGACTATCTCGCCACCGCGCCCGGCCTTCGCGTCATTTCATTTGACGAGCTCGCGGGCGGCGGCGTGCCGCTGACCTAGATGATCGTCACCTGCGCGCTGCTTTCGATGACCCCTGCGGCGATCGCGTAGCGCGTGAGTCCCGCGGTGTCGTGAATGTTGAGTTTGTCCATGAGGTGCTGCCGGTGCTTCTCGACGGTCTTGATGCTGATTCCGAGAGCGGCCGCGACTTGTTTGTTGGCCGATCCTTCGGCAACGAGTTGCAACACCTCAGCTTCGCGCGAGCTCAAGCGACACCTCGGTTTCCAGGGATCCGCGCCGTTTTCGCGGGACTTCCGCTGCCTCTCACGCAGGCGCTTCGATATCGACGGATCGAAATACGGACGCCCGTTGGCTACTTCCCTGATCGCGTGAA
>DAISJK010000179.1:0-3006 GCA_036821505.1 Opitutaceae bacterium | reverse complement strand
GCTCACGCTCGCAGCCACATTCACGCTCGCAGCCACATTCACGCTCGCAGCCACGTTTACGCTCGTAGGCCACTCGCTCACGCTCGCAGCCACGTTTACGCTCGAAGCCACAAGGCTGGCCAGCGCAAGAATGAAGACTATGGCTGCGGAGCAGCCGACGGTGCGGCTGTAAAGTATAGGATAGTACGCATCGTAGACCTTGCCGTTGGTGCGCGGATCGCTGTTGTCCGTGGCGGAGAAGATCAACCGTCCGGGCTCATAACTGTAGTATCCGATGCCGATCCCTTCGATCGTGACGTGCGCGACCCGGTTTCCAAGCATGGGCATGCCGTCCTCGTAAAGCATGACCCGGCTGCGCCAGTCGTAGTCGTCGTTCGGCTCGCTGCGGTTAAACGGAACGGTGTACGCGAACGACGGCTTGTCCGGATTTTCCGGCCGCATCGCGGCGGGCGCCAGCTTCACGTGCCAAGGAAGAAAAAGAGGGCAACCGTAGTTGTGGATTAGCAGCAGAAGCGAGGCAAAGCATGCGGTCAGCAGCAGAGGACGGACTATCGGCAATCGGCGCATGAAGCGCATTGTTTTCCATCTTACCGATTCCGATTGCAATCCACGATTGCTACGGTACTTCGGCAAGCTTGCCTGATGCATATTCCGGATAAAAGAGCGGCGCGCTTGCGCTTGGCGGCCGGCATTGCTGTTGGTTCGGCTCTGGCGGCGATCTATTGGTTCCGGTTTCCGGCGCTTTCCGATGCCTTTTTCGGGCTGGCGCCGCATTACGTTGGCATTGCGGAAAACATCGAAAAAACAGGCGCCTACGCCCGGCAGCTTGACGACGGCCGCATCGTGCCCGAGACGCTGCGGGAGCCCTTTTATCCCTACGCGCTCGTGGCCGCCAAGCATCTCCTGGGCGGGTACATCATGCTGGTTCCGCTCCAGGCAACCGCTGCGGTGGCGACATTCCTGATCTGGGTGTTCGTCACCTGGAGGGCTCTGGGATGGGTTTGGGCGGCGGGAATGGCGATGCTGATTTATTTTAATCCGCCGCTCTTTTTCTATCCGGTGGTCCTTTATCCTTACGCGTTCAATGTCTTTTTCGTTTCGATGGCGCTCCTGTTCCTATGGCTGCTGCTGGCCCGCGGGCGGACCGGCTGGGCTGTCGCGGCCGGCGTGGCGTTCGGTCTGACGGCCTACGAAAGAGGCAGCCTCTTGTTGCTGCCGTTTCTGGTGGCCTTCTGCATGTCCTGGATGCCGTCGGTCGTGAGCCGGCGGGCCCTGCTGACGATGACTCTGGCCTATTCCCTGTGCGTTTGCCCGTGGCTCCTGCGCAACGCCTCGCACGGCATCCTGGGGATGCAGGGCATGATGGGACAGGCGCTCGGCTACACCTATGGCGACGTCATTGTGAAAGAAAGCGATCAGACGCGGGCTTCTCCGGATCCGGACCCGTTCGGGCTTCGCCAGAGCTATGTCGAAAACATCCGCCGCGACAGTCCGGACCAAGCCGCCTGGAATTTCATCGAGAGCTACGAAGCAAAAGGCCGAAGCTTGGCTTGGATCAACCGGGTCTTGAGTTTTTACACCTTCCAGGCGGTGCGCCGGCAGCCGGCCGCGGCCGCGCGGATTGTTCTAACCAATCTCTGGCGATTCCCATCTCGGACCATCCAGTTGCGGATTCCCGAGGAGGAAACGTGGGATTTTTATAACGTTAACGACTATTCCCGCCCGCCGACCTGGGGGGACGGTCTGATCGTGATCGGGTGCGCGGCCGGTCTGGCGTTGATGCTCTTCAACCGCGAGCCGGTGCTGGCCGTCATCCTGCCGGTACAATTCTATCTTATCGCGATCAACGTGCCGCTGATCGTATCCGATCCGAGGTATCGGAACGGGATATTCGACATCTTTGCTTTCTTCTCGCTCCTCTACGCACTCCGGTTCCTTTGGTTCTTGGTGCTACATGGAGATTGGCGGCGGTCCCGCCTAGGGCTCGATTTCCTCAAGCGACACCCGTCGGGACTTCTCCCGTAGCGACAGCGAAGCCGCCTGGAGCGCCGCCACCACGCCGCGCGCGCTCGCCGCTCCGCTGCGCGGCTCGCGACCCTCGGCGATCGCACCGAGGAAATCGGTCGCCTCGGCGAGAAGGGGCTCTTCGGAGGCGATCTTGGGAAAGAGTACCTTGCCGAACCGATAGACGAGATGCCCGCCTCCAGGCTGGTCGAAGGGCAGGGGATTGTCGTCAGTGGCGAGTGAATCGATCCCCTTGTCGTAGATCGCGACCTTGTCGTCGGCGAGATCGTCGTACACGGCCATCTTGCGGCTGCCGACGAGCGTAACCTTGCGCACCTTGTTGGGGTCGAGCCAGCTCACCTGCAAACTGGCGCTCACCTGACCGGGGTACTCGAAACTAGCGAATACGACGTCCTCGATGCTCTTCTGGAGGTGGTCGGCGCCGTGAGCGGTGGCGGACAAGGGAGTGGCGCCGAGGAGAAAATTGAAAATGCTCACATCGTGCGGGGCGAGATTCCAGAGCGCGTTCACGTCGGACCGGACCACGCCCAGGTTCAGGCGCTGGGCGTAGAGGTAGTAGATGCGGCCCAGTTCTCCGGAATCGATCAGCTCTTTGAGGAAAAGAACGGCGGGATTATAGAGGAAGGTGTGGCCGGCCATGAGCACCCGCCGCTTCGCGGCGGCCAGGGCAGCGAGCGCGTCGACTTCGCCCACAGAGAAGGCGAGCGGCTTTTCCACGAAGACGTGGCGGCCGCTTTCCAGGCAGAGGCGGGCGAGCTCAAAATGGGTGGCGGCGGGCGTTGCCACCACCACAGCCTGCACCGCGGGGTCCGCTAGCGCCGCTTCGATGGCGACCGGGGTCGTGCGCGGAAAGTTTTTTTGCACATAGCGGCGGCGGTCCTCGTTCGGTTCCACGAGGTATTTCACGGAGGCGTTTTTCTGCGCGGTGAAGGCGCGCAGCAGGTTTGGGCCCCAATAACCGCAGCCGATCTGGGCCAGGGT
>DAISJK010000178.1:0-3025 GCA_036821505.1 Opitutaceae bacterium | reverse complement strand
CATTCGTGTCGCCGTGACCGGCGCCGCCGGCCAGATCGGCTACTCCCTCCTGTTCCGCATCGCGTCCGGCTCCATGTTCGGGCCCGACCAACCGGTCATCCTCCATTTGATCGAGATCGAACCCGCCCTGCCCGCGCTGGGCGGAGTCGTGATGGAGCTGCAGGACTGCGCCTTTCCCCTGCTCCACGGGATCGTGACGACGGCTTCGCTCGATGAAGGTTTCCGCGGCGTGAATTGGGCCCTGTTGGTCGGGTCCGTCCCCCGCAAAGCCGGAATGGAGCGCAAGGAGCTCCTTGGAATCAACGGCAGAATTTTTGTCGGCCAGGGCAAGGCCATCGCCAAGCACGCATCCGGCGACGTCCGCATCCTGGTGGTCGGCAATCCGTGCAACACGAACTGCCTGATCGCGATGCGCAACGCCCCGTCGGTGCCGGCCGATCGCTGGTTCGCCATGACCCTGCTGGACCAGAATCGCGCCTCGACCCAGCTCGCGCTCAAGGCCGGGGTGGCCGTGGCCGCCGTGTCCCACCTGGCCGTCTGGGGCAACCACAGTTCCACCATGTATCCGGATTTCAATAACGCCAGGATCGGCGGCCGTCCCGCCACGGCGGTGATCGGCGACGAGGCCTGGTTCAAGGACACGTTCATCCCCACCGTGCAGCAGCGGGGCGCCGCCGTCATCAGGGCCCGCGGATCGAGCTCCGCCGCCTCCGCGGCCAATGCCGTGGTCGCCACGGTGAAGGCGCTGATCACGCCGACCCGGCCGGGCGAATGGTTCAGCGTCGCGATCTGTTCCGACGGCTCCTACGGGATCGAGAAAGGGCTGATCTTTTCCTATCCGATCCGCAGCGACGGGGCCCAGGCGCACATCGTTCCCGACGTTTCGCTGGACGCGTTTTCGCGCGAACGGATCGCGGCGACGGAGAACGAACTGAAGGAAGAAAAAGCGCTGGTGGCGGAATTGCTACCGCAGTAGAGCCGCGCGACCGTGGGCAGGCGGGCCGCCCGTCCCTACCTTCGCATCTCTTCCAGCCGGGCCAGCAGCGCATGCAGCGCCGCCTCGGCCACCCGCTCCTGGGCGTCCGCGCGCGAAGCGCCTGGACAATCGACCCGTCCGCTGCGGACCGCGCACGAATCACCCGGACCGCGCCACGCCACCGCCCACCAGGCGAACGGCTGCGGCGCGTTCCATTCCACCGAGGGCTCCGCGTAGCCCGTCGTGGCCACGGCCAGATCCGCGCCAAACAAAGCGCAGGCGCCGCGCGCCATCTGCTCGGCGACCGCGGCCGACACGCAGTTGACCGCGGCGGCGGCGGCCCGATCGACCCCAAGGTGCCGCACTTTGGACTCGATGTCGTAGGCGGTGATCCCGCCGAGAAAAAATTCCGACGCCCCCGGGATCAGGCCGATCCCGGCCTGCACGCGCCCGCAGGTCATGCTCTCGGCCGCGGCCAGCGTCAGCCGCGGCGGCCCCAGCATGAGCTTCCTTAATTTTTCCATTTCAGCGCAGCTCCAATCCCACGGGGCAGTGATCGCTGCCCATGACTTGCGGGCTGATCCAGGCGCGCTTGAGCGCGCCGCGGAGCTTTTCGCCCGCGATGAAATAATCGACCCTCCACCCGATGTTGCGCGCCCGGCAATCGCCCATCTGGCTCCACCAGGAATAGTGGCCCGGCGCTTTTTCGAATTCGCGGAACGTGTCGATAAACCCGCGGGAGAGCAGCTTGGTGAAATTGGCGCGTTCCTCGTCCGTGAATCCGGCGTTGCGCCGGTTGGATCGCGGGTTGGCTAGGTCAATTTCGGTATGAGCGACGTTGAGATCGCCGCAAAAAACGACCGGTTTGCCCTTCTTTCCCAATTTCCGCAGAAATGCGAGGAAGGCGGGGTCCCATTCCCGCGTCCGGTAGGCGAGCCGCTTGAGCCCGCGCTGCGAATTGGGCTGGTAGACATTGACCAGGTGGAAGTCGGCATACTCCGCGGCGATCAGCCTTCCTTCGCGGTCGTGATCGTACCGCCCGAGGCCGAGGGTCACGTTCTTCGGCTTCACGCGCGTAAAAAGCGCGGTGCCGCTGTAGCCCCGCTTGTCGGCGCTGTTCCAAAAAACCGAGTAGCCGCGTTTCCAGGTTATGTGCTGGACGTCGCCCGGGTGGGCCTTCGTCTCCTGGAGGCAGATCACGTCCGCGCCGCTGGCCGCCATGTAATCGAGCAGCCCCTTTTTTACGGCGGAGCGGACCCCGTTGACGTTCCAGGAAACAAGCTTCATCGCGGCGCGGAGACTCGCGCCGCCCTCGAAGCCTGGCGACGTTTTTCCGCCCGTAGGCCGGGACAAATCGCCGGTGAAGCCGGGAATGCTTATGACGCACATCCGATTGCCAAAAAGCCCGGGCTTGCGTGAGATCGGATGCTTCAACGCTCCACCCGTGTCCGCCTTCACACCCATCCCGCTCGGCCAGCCGATTCCGGCGAGTCCGCACGCCGTGTCGTGCAGCCTTCCCACGCTGCGGGCGGTGCGGGGATACGAGGAGAAAGATCCCGAGGTGCTGCGAGCCATGTCCTCGGGCTATCCGAGATTCGTGGTCCATCCCTACTCGCGCAAACTCGCGCAGCATCTCGGCGGGACCCCCGGGCTGGCCGGCAGAACGCTCTGGCTCACCTCGTCCGATCGGATGGCGGCGGAACTGGCCGCCCATCTGGGCGGCGAAGCCTTCGCTTTCACGCGCGCGGGGGTGTCGGGCGTCGCGCATCTCGAATCTTCCGAAACGGCGGCGCGCGCAAAATTGTTTCTGCAGAATATCGGCGGATTTATCTCATCGCGCGAAGCCGAGGACCAGCTTGTGCGGCTGGGCGTGCGGGGCGCGCCGCAGCCGGAGACGTACTACAAAGGCGACGGGGTCTCCGAGGTTCGCCGGCACCTGCGCCGGGCGTTTCCCGGGGCGGGCGACGAGGACATCCTGCTGGCAAACAGCGGCATGAACGCGATCTATGCCGCGTTTCGCTCGATCTCCGATCTGCAGGCGGCTCGGGG
>DAISJK010000177.1:0-3035 GCA_036821505.1 Opitutaceae bacterium | reverse complement strand
GCCAAAATTGCACACCCTCCTTCAACGTTGCGGACGACATCGAAGAGGCCATTTCCGCAGCGGCGGGAGCTGCGGGGCTCGACTTGAAGGTATTTCAGCCCGAGGTCCGGGCCGCCGAAGCCGTCCATGGAGACTATCAGGCAAATGGAGTGCTGGCCTACGCGCGGCAGGCGCGGGCCAATCCGCGCGCGCTGGCCGACCAGATCGTGGCGCGCCTGCCGGACGCGTTCCGGGCTATTTGCGAGGTCTCGGTGGCCGGCCCCGGCTTCATCAATGTAAGGCTGAAGCCCGGGCAGCTCCTGCGCTGGCTGGGCGTCCATCATTCCCGGGAGGCGCTTTCCACCGGCGCCTCGGCCGAGCGCACCGGCCAAACCTGGATCGTCGATTACAGCGCTCCGAACACGGCTAAGCAGATGCACGTCGGGCATCTGCGCTCGGCCGTGATCGGCGAGTCCATCAGCCGGCTGCTCTCGTTTACAGGAGCCAGGGTCATTCGCGACAACCACGTCGGAGATTGGGGCACGCAATTCGGCAAACTTATTTGGGCGTATAAGCGGCAGCTCGACACGGCAGCACTCGCCCGCGATCCGATCGAGGAGTTCGAGCGCTTGTACAAAGCGGGCAACAGCGCGGCCGAGGCCGACCCTGCGGTGCTCAAGGAGGCCCAGCAGGAACTGGCTCGGCTCCAAAGCGGCGATCCGAAAAACCTGGAGATTTGGCGGAAGATCAACGAGGCGAGCCTGGCCTCCTTCCAGAAGATCTACGACCGCCTCGGAATCCGATTCGACGTCACCCTCGGTGAGAGTTTTTACAACGACAAGGTCGGCCGGATCTACCGCGAGCTGGCCGAGTGCGGCCTGGCGGTGGAGAGCGAGGGAGCCTGGGTCGTGTTCCATCCCGATCACCCGCGTTTCAAGACCCAGCCTTTCATCATCCGCAAGTCGGACGGGGCCTCCAACTACGCCTCGACCGATCTGGCCACGATTCTCTATCGCGCCGAGCACGACAAGGCCTATGGCGTGATCTACGTCGTGGATTCCCGCCAGCGGGATCATTTTGAGCAGCTCTTCCTGACGGCAGGCGAGTGGTGCAAGCGCACGGGCCGCGCTTTGCCCAAGCTCCACCATGTCGATTTCGGAACGGTGCTCGGCGAGAACGGCCGGCCGCTCAAGACCCGCGCCGGCGACAACGTTCGGCTGAACGACCTGTTCACCGAGGCGGCGGACCGCGCCTACGCCCTGGTCAGCGAAAAAAACCCGCAATTGCCCGAAGCGGAGCGGCGCACTATCGCCGAAATCGTGGGCGTAGGCTCGGTGCGCTACGCCGACCTCGGGCAGAACCGCTCCAGCGACTATGTGTTTTCCTGGGAAAAAATGATCTCGTTCGAGGGGAATACCGCCGCGTATCTTCTCTATGCGGCGGCTCGCCTGCATTCGATCTTTCGCAAGCAGGGTCTCGCGCCCGCCGATGGATCCTCGGATGCCGGCGCCGGCCCGCCCGAAACCCCGGGCGAGCTATCCCTTGCGCGCAAGCTGGTGAAGTTCGCCGACGCCGTGCGGATCGCAGCCGACACCCTGCGGCCGCACTTCATCGGCCTGTACCTGTTCGAGCTGGCCGGGGAATTCAGCGCATTCTACGACAGCGACAAAGTTTTGGTGGACGATCCCGCGGTGCGCGCCCGCCGGCTCCTTCTCTGCCGCCGCACGCTCTTGATATTGGAGACGGGCTTGGACCTTCTCGGTTTGCGCACGCTCGAGAGGATGTAGCCGGGAGAAGGCTTGCCACCCGTGAGGCTCCCCGTACTTTGACGCCTTTTCCCCCGTGATTTCCTGGATTCAACGCACCTTTCAGCACCATTTCCGCATCGTTTTTGGCGTGATCCTGGCCGTGATCGCCATTCCCATGATCTTCATCTACCGAACCGGGGCCAACGGCGGCAGCGGCGACCGTCAGGCTATCGCCCAAAACTTTTTCGGTTACGATCTCGGCTCGGCCGACGACCGGCAGCGCCTATTTGGCGACGCGCAGATCAGCGTCGAATTGCAGACCGGGTCCGGGAGCACGGACGACCAACAGCTCCAGAGCTACGCCCTTCGGCGGGCCGCCGCGCTTCACCTCGCCGACGAGTGGCATCTGCCTGCGGCGACTTCCGGCCAGGTTACCGCTTTTATTAAGAGCCTTCCCATTTTCAGCGATAAAACCGGGCAGTTCGACCCGAATCGTTATGAGGCCTTTCGCGAAAGCCTGAAGCTGGATTCGAGCCTCACCGAAGGCGACGTCGCGCGGGTCATTTCCGAAGATGTCCGGGCGCAGGCGGTCGATCAGCTGCTGGGCGGACCGGGATACGTGCTGCCGAGCGATGTGAAAGCCCAGCTTGTCCTCGCCGATACCACCTGGACGATCGCCGTGGCGGCGGTGGACTACAAAAGCTTCGACCCGCGCATCGAGCCGACCGAGGCCGATCTCCAGCGCTATTTCCAAGCCAATGGATTCCGCTACACGATACCGCCCCGCGTGGTCGCGGACTATGTGTCCTTTCCCACGGCCGTCTTTGGAAAGCTCGCGGCCAAGACCGCGGCCGATTTCGTCTACGCTCTCTATGAAGAAAAGGTCGCGGCCGGCGCGCCCTTCAACGCCTGGATGGCCGCTCATCAGCGCGTGCTCAAGCCCCTGCCCCCGTTCAGCCACGACGCAGTCCCGGCGGTATTGGGTGGTTCGGCTGTGGTCGCCGACGCCGCGTTCAAGCTCAACGCCGACCGTTATTACTCCGACGCATTGACCATCCCGGGCGGCGCCGCCGTGCTCATCTGGAAGGAAACCCTGCCGGCGAGCCAGCCGATGTTTTTCGACGTCCGGGCCAAAGTGCTGGCCGATTATCTCGACAACGAAAAGCGCCAGCGCTTCGTCGAACTCGGGCGCGCGCTCAAGAGCGCGATCGAGGCGCGGCTGAGGGCCGGCGATCGATTTCCCCAGGCGGCGGCCACCGCGGCCGCGGGCAAGGTCAAGATTGCGGTCAAGACCCCGGCTCCGTTTAC
>DAISJK010000176.1:0-3053 GCA_036821505.1 Opitutaceae bacterium | reverse complement strand
CCCGTGGAATTTGACGCGAGCCGCCGGGCCAAAGTTCAGCTTGTGACGCTCGGCATCCTGGATCGCAGCGAGATGGCCGGCGTGGACGAGACGCTCAACGCCGCGGCGCTGACTTATCTCGCCTCTTTCGTCAGCGCCCTGCTGGTGCTGCTCCAGTTGCTCTCCTCGCGGCGCAATTGAGGCGCCGATGAACGCGGTGGCGGTTTTCACCGCGGCACTGATCGCTCTGAGGCTCGCCGCCGAGCTCGCGCTATCGGCCTTCAACCGGGCCGAGACAAGGCGCCATGCCGGGACGCCTCCGCCCGCGGTTGCCGCGGTCATGGACGATGTGACCTACGAGCGATCGGTCGCCTATACGCTGGCGAGGTCGATCTTTGGCGACGTCGAGGAAGTCTTCGACGCGCTTATTCTGGGCGCCGCGGTGTTCAGCGGAATTTTGCCGCGGCTGTACGCCAGAATCGCGCATTGGGGCGCGCCCGGCTCCGCTTGGGCCGGCGCGGCCTTCATCCTCGCTGCGATTATCCTGCTCTCTGTGCCTTCCCTTCCGTTCGAAGCCTGGAGACAGTTTCACCTCGAAGCTAAATTCGGATTCAATCGCTCCACGCCGCGATTGTGGATCGCCGATAAGCTAAAAGGGCTCGGATTGATGCTCGCTCTGGGATTCCCGCTGCTCTGGGCGCTCCTGGCGCTCACAAGATCGTCGGGCAATTCGTGGTGGATTTGGGCCGCGGCCCTCCTGTTCGGCTTCCAGCTCGCGATGATCGTGCTCTATCCGATGCTCATCCAGCCGCTTTTCAACAAACTCCAGCCGCTGCCCGAGGGGTCGCTCCGCGCCCGTCTGCTCTCGCTTGGCGACCGCACGGGCTTCCGCGCTTCCAAGATCGAGGTGATGGACGGGAGCAAGCGCTCGGCCCATTCCAACGCTTATTTCACGGGGTTCGGGCGATTCCGCCGCATCGTCCTTTTTGACACGCTGGTCGAACAGCTTTCGGCCGAAGAGTTGGAGGCCGTCCTCGCGCACGAGATTGGCCACTATCGGCTACGCCATATCCCAAAGATGCTGGCCGCCTCAGGCGCCGCGGTCTTCGCCGGCTTCGCCGTCCTGGCCTGGCTCGCACGCAGCCCTTGGTTCAATATGGCTTTCGGCTTTCCGCCCGGCCTATTGGCGCCCTCGTTTCTGCTGTTCGGGCTTTTGAGCGGACTCGTCACCTTCTGGTTCGCCCCGGTTCTCAACTGGGTTTCGCGGAGGCACGAATACGAGGCCGACGCATTCGCCCGCCAGGCCGTGGCCGGGCCGGCATCGATGATATCAGCCCTCCGACGGCTCGCGCAGAAGAACCTCAGCAATTTAACTCCGCACCCCTGTTTCAGCGCTTTTTTCTATTCGCACCCGACGCTCGTCGAGCGCGAGCGGGCGCTGTCCGAGTGAGAACTATTGGGGATTGATGACGGGCGGCATGACCAAGTCGATCGTGTCGTTTGTCGTCGCCGGATATCCATACATGGTTTCCAGCAACCGGCGGTAGGTCGTAGCGTGATGCTGGATGAACTCGTCGGAAACGTCATCCGGCGACTGATAATAGAGAAACCCGTTGTGCAGCCCGATGAGCGGGATGACATTGCCGGCCGCGGTGTAGTCCTGCGACACCGCGCCCGGAGGCTTTGTATTGGGCACGGTTGGCAATTGCCTTGCATGCACGAAACGATCGTCGGTCTTATTCTTAATCGCGTTGATCTGAGCCGCGAGCGTGTGCTCCGAAAACCCGGAGATGGTTCGGTGTAACGCATTCGACAGGTTGTTCACCGTCCGCACGAATCGCCAAGCCGGGTTCGTTCCAGGGGGGCAATCTTCGAACGCCCCGAATAGGAAGGAATGCGTCGGCGGGAGCATCGGAACCGGGTCCAGCGTATTGTTGAAAACGAACGAGTTGGCGCCTCCGCCCGTGATTCCCGCGAAATCCATCGCAAATTGGGCGTTGCCCGGCTTGGGCTGCGCGAACACATAGGACCTCAGATCGAGCTTCATTTCGGCGATGCCGAAGCGCCCTTCCTGCGCGGCGTAATAGAAAAACGCGTGCGCGAGCGTGGCCAGGGCCGCGCCCTGGCTGTGGCCGGTGATGATGAGCGTCGAGCCGGGTGGGATCTCTTTCTGAATCCGCGCGAGAACCCCATAATCTTTGTCGAACAACTGCCCGAAAATGGCGTAGGCGAAACCCTCGTGCACCTCGGCCCGCGGCAACGCGGCGAAAGTGATATTGAGGAACCGGCCGGCGGGAAGCTCCATGCCATGCTTTGCGGCCACGGTCGTCACCAATGCGTCTTCCGCCACGCTCGGCGCGTGGGAAAAGATGGTGCCGCGAAAGGCCAGCGCATAGACGCGCTCGCCGCGTTTCGCGGCCTCCGTGTTCATCCATAGCGTCCAGGCGCTGCCGAACGGGGGGAAACCGTTCAGATCCGGATTCGTCCTATCGCCGCCCGTGAGATGCCGGGCGTCGGCGTAGCGCACCCGGCTGTCATCGATCAGCTTCCAATCGGAATAACGGTCCGCGCGCAGCTTGTAGATATTCCGGCCGTTCGAATCCGCCCGGTCATCCTGGTTGTCGAGGTCGATGCAGAACTCGACCATCGCCATCGCTTCCTTCTTGTCGAACTGGCTGGCGAGGGGAAGGGGAGTCATGGGATTGTCGTCGGGATAAACGACCGGGACAGTGCTGCAGCCGGCGAGAGTCAATCCGGCCAACAACGTCGGCAAGATGGAAACCGGCCTTCGCTTCCACCTCTTGCTATTATCACTACGCATGAGTCACCCATGTCTCTAAACATCGTCACCGGCCTTGCCAGCGCCGATTGCGGCGCGAAGAGAGACTTGACTCGCGCGGCTACGTATATACGGTATATACGCATGACAACCGCCCTCGCAAAAGTTTTTAAATCCGGAAATTCGCAAGCCGTTCGCCTGCCCAAGGCGTTCAGGCTCTCATCAAAGACCGTGAAGCTGGTCAAGACCGCGGACGGCTTCTCCGTAAAGGATGAAGCGGCCTTTGCCCGCCGGG
>DAISJK010000175.1:0-3071 GCA_036821505.1 Opitutaceae bacterium | reverse complement strand
GATGCACCTGGCTTTCGACCGTGCGCGCGCCAATGGCGGCCCATGAAACAAAATCGGCGTAGTATTGCCCCAGGGTGGTGTCGAGAAACTCGGTCGCCACCGGCACGCCGAGCGCCGTGATATCCAGCATGAGCTTGCGCGCCCGGCGCAGCCCCTTGGCGATGTGATAGGATCCGTCGAGGTCGGGATCGTTGATCATCCCCTTCCATCCCCCGACCGTGCGCGGTTTCTCGAAATAAACCCGCATCGCGATCAGAAGATCATCCGCGTGGCGCCCGGCGGCTTCGCGCAATCGGCCGGCGTAGTCGAGCGCGGCCTCCGGATCATGGATCGAACAGGGCCCCGCCACGATGAGCAGCCGGTCGTCCGTCCCGGTGATGATGGCCTCGATCCCGCGCCTCGACCGGGCCACCAGCGCGGCCTGCTCGTCGCCAATCGGATATTCCGCGGCCACCGCGGCCGGAGCCGCCAGAGGCATCGTTGCGCGGATGCGAAGATCGGAAACGGGTTGGTGCATGGAAGCGAAGCGGCGGCGCTTCTCTTAGCAGGCTGCAATGTTGCGGGCCTCCGCCACCAGCGGGTCGGCGCAAAGAGCCGGAGCGGGGAGGTCTCCGGGCGCGAGCCCTAGCGCGCGGGCGCGAGCCGCAAGGGTGAGCCAGGCCAGCGCCGCGGCAGGCTCGCTTGCCGCCAAGGGTGCGAGTGAGGAAAAATGCGGGTCCAGCGGCGAAAGCGCCGCCGAGGGGAAAATCTTTTTTTCGACGAAGAAGAGCCCGATCGAGGCCCCCAAAGCGTCCAGCCAGGCACGCGGGGCCGCCGGGGGAGCGTAAGTCAGGCCTTCCCCCGGCGGATAGGGCGCCCATTCCATGAATTGGCGCACTTGGGCATGGAATCGAGCCAGCTCGGCATCGGCCGTGGCCGGCGTCCAGCGGACGGAAAATTGCTTACGCTCCCGGAATTTTTTGGCCTCCCACACGCGCAGCGTGAGTTCGTAGTCGCCCGCCCGGTGCTGAAGCGAACCGGTGAAAATATAGTCGAGGCTTTCCTTGGAGGATTCGATGAGCCGCTGAAGATTTTCCGTATTCCATTCGGACCAGAAGATCATCGGATGCCGGGAGCCATCCGCCTCGTCCATGAACCCCAGCGCCGCGAGCGACGAATAACGCGGGGAGAAGTAAAACGTCTCGGCCAGCCACAGAGGAATCGCGCGCGACAGCAGGCCGAGTTCGTCCTCTGGCTTTTTCATGGCCTCGATCGGATTGTCGCTCTCCGTCAGGGCCAATTGAGCGAAAGCCACCCGGCGCTGCCGCCCATCCTTCGCGGGCAGGATTCGGTCCGTCAACGGTTCGAGCCCGTAGAACCAGACGGGCTTGGAAATATTGGCGAGCGCAACCTTGAAGCCCAGCGCAGCCACCCCGGCGTCCACCGGCGCGAGGCCCGCGCCAGCCGCGGGATGGTCCGCGGCCAAACCCGCCCCGCCGCTGTGGCCCGCGAGAGCGAGTTCCGCGATTGCGTTGGAAAATCCGTAAAGGCGCTCTTCCAGTTCCGGCCGATTGAGGCCGAATAGAATATCCAGCACATGCTGCGCGGCCTCGACGTTGCGCAGCGCGATGTAGGCCTGAAGGAGATTGAGTCCGATGGCCGGACCGTGCCGTTCGGCGTCATAGCGGGGCGCGATCAGCTCGACGATCTGCGGGACATGGCCGGTCGTCCCCAGGTCCCCGGAAATGGTCAGCAGTACATCGGCGCGCTGTCCGGCCACGGCCAGCACCTCCTCGTAGATCGCGAGGGCTCCCGCCAGATCGCGAGCGTCGAGCTTGGCCCGCGCGGTCGTAAGCCGCGGGCGGACGTCGGAAAGAGGACCGGAAGACTCCATTGGCTTCAGCCAAAACGGCGAACTGCCGCCGGGCGAGCGCGTTTTATGGCGCGGAAGGCTGCGCCCGGACCGCCGTCCGGGCCGGAACAAATTCCGGCGCCAGATCGGGGCGGTGGTTCATCACCAGCAGGTCGTGGGTCGCGGCCATGGTGGTCGTGAATGCGCGGTCTTTCGCGGGCAGACGGATATCTTGCCGGTGAGGCAGGGTACCGTGTGTGTTGGCTCCTAGGTTGTTCATGGGATTTGTTGGGTTGGAGCCCCTCCCTTGTCGCATCCGACTGAGCCAAAAAAAAGCCCCTCCGGTGCGACACCGGAGGGGCAAAGTCGTGGTTAGCGATCAGGACCCTCGCGGCGCGGTAAGCGACGAGATGACGGCGACGGCGGAGACGCCGACGGAGGCATGACTGAACGCTTTGGCGTGGAGATGCATGATCGAGCGGTCAGGGGACACCTATGACCCGCTCTTGTCAAGTTCGGACACTCGAACCTTGGAAATTCGCGCGAATTCGTTAAGCGGAAGTCCCCCCGCCCCATGGTTGCTCCGCAAGAAGCCGCCCCAGCCGAGACCCCGCCGCCAAAAAAGCGTCCGTCGCGGTGGAGCGCGCTCTACTTCCAGGTCCTGATCGGAATCGTCGCCGGCGTCCTGGTCGGCTGGCTCTTCCCGTCGCAAGCGGTCGCGCTCAAGCCCCTCTCGGACGGCTTCATCAAGATCCTCCGCCTGCTGCTCTCGCCCATCATTTTCGTGACCGTAACGCTCGGCCTCGGGTCCATCAGCGACCTGCGCAAGGTCGGGCGCCTGGGCTGGAAATCCCTCCTCTATTTTGAAATCGTCTCGACGATGGCCCTGGTCATCGGCCTTGCGGTGGTCCAGGTGGTCAAGCCGGGAGCCGGATTCAACGCCGATCCCCGCGCGTTCGATGCCCAGGCCGTTTCGGCCTACGCGAGTTCCGCCAAACATCTCAATCTGCGCGATTACCTCCTGGGCATCATCCCCGCGGGAGCGGCGACGCCCTTTGTCGAAAACGACATGCTCGAGGTGCTCTTCATCGCCGTTCTTTCCGGACTCGCCCTGGGCCGGCTCGGTCCGAAGGCGGACGTTTTGCATAGGGGCCTGGAGCAGCTCAGCCGGCTTCTGTTCGTGGCCGTCGGCTACGTCATGCGGCTGGCTCCGATCGCCGCCTTCGCCGCAATGGCGTTC
>DAISJK010000174.1:0-3079 GCA_036821505.1 Opitutaceae bacterium | reverse complement strand
ACCGCGACGTGCTGATTCTGCGCAACGTCCATGGCCAATCGTACGATGAGATCGCCGCCCAGCTCGGAATCAATGTCGGCACTGTCAAAAGCCGCATCGCCCGCGCGCGCGAAACCCTACGCGCCCGGCTCGCGGAGACCTGCCCCGAGTTCGCTCCCGACGCCGAACTGGCCGAGTGGTTCGAGCCGGACCGCTCCCTCGGCCGGCTGACGGCGGCCTGGGCTTGACCCCCTACTTCGGGGGCGCGGGCGGGCTCAGCGCGTCGAGTTCGGCCGAATAGGCGCGGATGCCCGCGAGCATCGCCTCGGCGATCCGCTGGCGGAACGCGGGGTCCTCCACGCGCCGCGCCTCGGCGTCATTGGTCAGAAACGCCGATTCAATGAGAATGCCCGGACAGTTGAGCGCGCGCAGGACGCCCCAATGCGCGATTTTTTCCCCGCGATCCTCCGTCGCCAGCGAACGCAGCAGCTCCTGATGCATCGCGTGGGCAAAAACCACGTTCCAATCGTCGTTGCGATTGGCCGGTGAGGTGAATTGCTCCGCGTCGTCCAGATGGCTGGACCAGGAATCGGTCGAGCGCTGAAAAGCCGCTGGAAACGTGAACACCTCGGTGCCATGCGTCTTCACATCCGGAGGCGGCGTCGCATTGAAATGAATGCTGATGAAAAGATCGGCATGCGCGAGATTCGCCAATTCGTCCCGCATTCGCAGATCGGCCTCCTTGCCCGGCGCCAACTGCCGGTCGGTCACGCGGGTCATCACCACTTTGTAACCGTCTTGTTCAAGTAGCTTTTTCAGGCGAAAGGCGACATCGAGGGTGAACGTCTTCTCCTTCAGGCCGAGGCGCAGGTTTTGCATCCCCGGATCGCTGCCGCCATGGCCCGGATCGATCGCGATGACATGCGGCCGCGGAGGCGGCGCCCCACCCCAGCCCGGACGGAGTATCGGGATCAGCCGGTGCTCCCAATCGATCTTGCTCACATAAAGCGCGCCGCTGCGCACGACGGCCGGCTCGCCCAAATAAACGCCCAGGCCATCGACGATTATCTCGCGGCCATCGGTCCGGCCTCCCACGGAAAATTCAAGGCGGTGCCCCGGATCGGATAGCTCCAGCACACGGCCCGGTTCCATCCAGCGCATCTCGAGCCCCAGCCGCGCGGCAACATCCGTCGCGCGAACATAGTCCCTGCCCCCAATCCGCACCGTCGCGATCGCCGGCAAAGGCCGGGTCGGAGGGCCGGCCAATGCCAGCACGGCTCCCAATACGGCGAGGCGAACCGCCGAGAGCATCGTAAGCAGGGCCTCAGGCGCCGTCCGCCCCGGGCTCGATATGGAACTTCGGCTTCCGCTTGTTCACCGGCAAAGGCGTGAGCATCACGTTTACATTGCGCGCGATCAACTTCGGCTCGGCGTCGGGATGGCCCATCCCGGCCAAATCGGCCACGGCCCGCTTGATCACGCCGAAGCCTATCTCGGTGTGCGCCATCTCGCGGCCGCGGAATTTGAGGCGAAGCTTCACCTTGTTGCCGTGGCTGAGGAACTCCTCGGCGTGGCGGAGCTTGGTTTGATAATCGTGCAACTCGATGCGCGCCGTGAATTCGATCTCCTTGATCTTGCTCGCGGTCGTCTTGGCGTGCGAATGCTTCTTCTGTTCCTCGTACACATATTTGCCGAAATCCATGATTCGGCACACCGGTGGCTGCGCGTTGGGGGCCAATTCGACCAGGTCGAGCCCGACTTCAAGCGCGAGGGTTACCGCCTTCGGGGTGTCCAGGATGCCTAGCTGCTTGCCTTCTGGGGAGATCACCCGCACCTGGGGAACCTTGATCCGGTGATTGCGGCGGATGTTCGCAAAAGGATCGTTGTTGCGCCTCTGAAAATGACCGGGACGGCTGCCGCCGGCGGAAGGAAACGGTGGGGGCATCAAATAGTTTGGATCTGGTCTCGGTCAATCAGACGCATTTCTCGCGCCAAAGTGCCCTACAGACCGATGAAGACAACCCCGAAGTCGGAACCCGCCGGCGAGCCGTCATACGCTGAAGCTCTCGCCGCACGAGCAACTGGCTTTCGCGTTGGGGTTGGAAAACTTGAATCCTCCGCCGATCATTTTGTCGGAATAATCGACCGTCGTGCCCTTGAGGTAAAGGGCCGTCTTGGAGTCCACGAGCGCCTCCGCGCCTCCGGTGCGCACGCGGATGTCGCCGCGTTTGGGGGCGGCGGCAAACGTAAGCTTGTAGCTTAGCCCATTGCAGCCGCCGCCGCTGATGGCGATGCGCAGAAAATCTCCCTGACGCTCGCGCGCGACCAGCGCGCGAACCTTGGCCCCGGCCGCCTCGGTCAGGCAAACCAGGCTTTCGTTGCCTTCGCGCACCCCCTCGGGAGGAGCGACGGGCTGGGCAATCATTGCGTTTTCGGCGGTCACAGACTGTGAAAGGATGGTTGATGAGGGTATAATAGCAACCGCCGCGCCACCTCCACCGCGTTGCCGAAGCTCTTGGGGCTGGCCCGCCCTTTTCCGGCCAAACCGAAAGCCGTGCCGTGGTCGGGGCTTGTGCGCACCCCGGGCAGACCAAGCGTCACGTTCACCGCCTCGTCGAAGTCCAGCGTCTTGAGCGGGGCGAGCCCCTGGTCGTGGTAAAGCGCCAGCACCGCATCGAACTCGCCCCGAAGCTGCCGGGCAAATACGGTGTCGCCCGGCTGGGCGCGGGAAAGCCCGGGAAACCGCGGCCGCAACCCGTCGAGGATGGGATCGATCAGGTCGCGCTCCTCGGCGCCGATCGTTCCGCCCTCGCCCGCGTGCGGATTGAGCCCGCAGACGCCGATCCGCGCCGGCCCCTCCTTCGCCCCCGAAATGCGCGCCAATTGCTCGGCCGCGGCCGCCGCGCGGGCGAAATTCGCGGCGGTCAATCGCCCCGGAACCTCGCGCAGCGGGATGTGCCAGGTGAGGAGCACGACCCGCAGGCGCCCGCCGCAGAAAGCCATTGTCGGCTCTCCGCCCCATCGCGCGGCAAAGAACTCCGTCTGACCGGGAAAGGGCCAGCCTATGCCGGCCAGGCCCTCCTTGCTCACAGGGCCAGTC